>JBJTBP010000025.1:0-101839 GCA_046091385.1 Solirubrobacterales bacterium
CGATGTCGGAGGCGGCAACGGCGGCCGGGGTCACGACCGCGGGCCTCGGAGGGGTCGGGGTCGGGGCGCCAGGGAGGGCCGACCGGGCCACCGGAACGCTCTCCGGGGCCGGCAACCTTCCCGACTGGTCGGGAAGCTTCCCGCTCGGACCCGAACTCTCGAAGCTGATTGGAACCCGGGTGGTAATCGGCAATGACGTCCAGGTCGGGACGATGGCCGAGTACGTGCAGGGCGCCGGCAGGGGCTTCGACAGCCTGCTCGGGGTTTTCTGGGGAACGGGGGTCGGCGGTGGCCTGATCCTCGGCGGTAAACCGTGGCTCGGCCGGGGCCGGGCCGGGGAGATCGGCCACACCCTGGTCAAGAGAGGCGGCGCCAAGGGCCTGAACGGCCTCCGTGGGACGGTCGAAGCCTACGCCGGGCGAAAGGCGATGGAGGTCAGGGCGAGGCGCGAGGTCGCGAAGGGCCGGAAGAGTGACCTGTTCAAGCTGATGGAGAAGCGCGGCAAGGAATCCCTGACGAGCTCGATCTGGCACCGGGCCTGGAAGAAGGAAGACGACCTCGCCTGCGAGCTGCTCGACCGGGCGGTCGCGGCCCTGTCCGCGGGGATCGCCTCGGCAGTCAACCTGCTCGACGTCGAGGCCGTGGTGGTCGGCGGGGGCCTGGGGGTCCGCTTCGGCGACTCGCTGGTACCGAAGGTATTCGAGTGCACCGGCCCGTACCTGCTCGAGCCCGAACGCCCCCCGGTGATGGCCGTTGCCGGCCTGGGGGATGACGGCGGGGTCCTCGGCGCCGCGATGCTCGTCCGTTAGTACCCCTTGGCCAGGGCAAGGACCCTTGCTATATTTGCCCTATGTCCTATCGGGATTCAGGCGTTTCCCCTGAGTCCGACCGCGCTGATTCGGTGATCGGCTTCCCCAATCCGGTCAACGAGAAGGCCGCTCGGGTGGTTGCCGGCTTCGTTGCGACGATTGCGATCGTCGCGCTTGCGACCGGCTGGTACTTCCTGCTCCCCGTGCTGGCGCTCGGCTTCTGGCTCAGGGTGGCGACCGGGCCCAGCCTCAGCCCGCTCGGTCAGCTGGCGACCAAGGTGATCGCCCCGCGGCTCGGACCGTCGCGGGAGGTCCCGGGTCCGCCCAAGCGATTCGCCCAGACGATCGGTGCCGTCCTGACCACGATCGGCTCCGTGCTCGCCTTCATCTTCGGCATCGGGATCGCCGCGCCGATCGTCCTCGCGATCCTGGCTGCCTTCGCGGTCCTCGAGTCGGTCTTCGGCGTCTGCGTCGGCTGCCACATGTTCAACCTGCTGATGCGACTCGGACTGATCCCGGCCGAGGTCTGCGAAGCCTGCAACGACCTTTCCCTGCGCCGGGCCTGAGGAACTTCAGGCCGCGACGAGGAGCCGCTCGCGGGCTTCCTCGAGGAATGCCCCGGTGTGGGAGCCCTCGCTCCCCGCTACCTCCTCCGGAGTTCCGGTAGCGACCACCTGGCCGCCGCCGTCCCCTCCCTCGGGACCGAGATCAACCAGCCAGTCGGCAGCCCTGATCACGTCGAGGTTGTGCTCGATCACGATCACCGTGTTGCCGGCGTCGACCAGCCTGCCCAGGACCTCGAGGAGCCGGCGGACGTCGGCGAAATGGAGTCCGGTCGTCGGCTCATCGAGGATGTAGAGGGTGTTGCCGGTCGCAACCCGTGAAAGTTCGGCGGCCAGCTTGATTCGCTGAGCCTCGCCTCCCGAAAGCGTGGTCGCCGGCTGGCCGAGCCGGACGTAGCCGAGGCCGACATCGTCGAGGGTCTTCAGACGACGGGCGATCTTCGGAATCGGCTCGAAGAACTCGCAGGCCTCCTCGACCGACATGTCGAGCACGTCGGAGATGCTCTTCCCCTTGAACCGGACCTCGAGTGTCTCCCGGTTGTAGCGCTGGCCGTGGCACTGCTCGCAGGGCACGTAGACGTCTGGCAGGAAGTGCATTTCGATCTTGATCTGGCCATCGCCCCGGCAGACCTCGCACCTTCCCCCCTTTACGTTGAAGGAGAACCGACCCGGCTTGTAGCCGCGGGCCCTCGACTCCTGGGTCTGGGCGAAGAGCTGACGGATGTGGTCGAACACCCCGGTGTAGGTAGCCGGATTCGAACGCGGGGTCCGGCCGATCGGCGACTGGTCGATGTTGATCACCTTGTCGACCTGGTCGATCCCGTCGATCCCGTCGTGGGCACCGGGCCTCAGTCGGGATCCGTGGAGCCGGTTGGAGAGCGCCGGATAGAGCGTTTCGTTTACCAGGGTCGACTTGCCGGAACCGGAGACCCCGGTGACACAGGTCATCACGCCGAGCGGGAAGGCGACGTCGATCCCGTCGAGGTTGTGCTGGCGGGCACCGCGCACCACCAGCTCACCCGCAGGCTCACGCCGGGTTTCGGGTGCCTCGATCTCCTCCTTTCCGGCCAGGAACCGGCCGGTGAGCGACCCACTGACCCTGGAGACCCCGGCCGGAGTTCCGGCTGCGACGACGTGGCCCCCGTGCTCACCGGCACCGGGACCGAGGTCGACCACGTGGTCGGCCGCCCGCATCGTCCCCTCGTCATGCTCGACCACGATCACCGTGTTGCCAAGGTCACGGAGCCGCTCGAGGGTCGCGATCAACTTCTCGTTGTCGCGCTGGTGGAGTCCGATCGAAGGTTCGTCGAGCACGTACATCACCCCGACCAGGCTGGAGCCGATCTGGGTAGCCAGCCTGATTCGCTGGGCCTCGCCACCGGAAAGGGAGCGGGCCGAGCGGGCCAGGGTCAGGTAGCCGATCCCGACGTTGTTGAGGAAGGAGAGTCGCTCGGCGATCTCCTTGACGCTCAGCCGGGCGATCGCGGTCTCGGTCTCGTCCAGCTCGAGGCTCTCGATCCAGACCTCGGCGTCGGCGGCCGAGAGTTCGGTGAAGTCGCGGATCGAGAGGCCACCGACAGTCACCGCAAGGGTCTCGGGTCGCAGCCTTGCCCCTTCGCATTCCGGGCAGGGCTGCTCCGCCATGTAGCCCTCGATCCGCTCGCGGGTCTTCTCGGAATCGGACTCGGCGTAGCGGCGCTCGAGGTTGTTGACGATCCCCTCGAACTTGACCGAGTAGCTGCGACGACGACCGGCCCTCGGCTTCGTGTTGATCGTGTGCTTCTCGGAACCAGTCCCGTAGAGGAAGACTTCCGGCTCCTTGCGGCTGAGCTCCTGCCACGGCGTATCGATGTCGATCCCCCGCCCCTTTGCGACCGACCGGATTAGTCGCCGCCAATAACCGGAAAAGCCCTTGTTCCACGGCTGGAGCGCCCCCTCGGCGAGCGAGAGGGTCGGGTCGGGAACGACCAGCTCGGGGTCGATCACCTTGCGGAAACCGAGACCGGTGCATGCGGGACAGGCACCGTGGGGTGCGTTGAAGGAGAAGATCCTCGGCTCCAGTTCCGGCATCGAGGTGCCGCACTTCAGGCAGGCGAAGCTTTCGGAAAAGATCATCTCCTCGCCATCGACCACCTTCACCTGGACCAGGCCATCGGCGATCGAGGCCGCCGCCTCGACCGACTCCGAGAGCCTCCTGCGGAGGTCGGGCTTCATCACGAGGCGATCGATCACCAGCGAAATGTCGTGCTTGTACTTCTTGTCGAGGGTGATCTCGTCCTCGAGCATCAGCATCTCTCCGTCCACCTCGACCCGGGTGTATCCGTCGGCCCGGAATCCCTCCAGCAGCTTTCCGTACTCGCCCTTCCTCCCCCGGACGACCGGGGCCATGACCATGAACTTGGTCCCTTCCGCGAGGGTCATCACCCGGTCGGTGATCTGCTCCTGGGTCTGACCGGTTATCTCCGCTCCGCACTCAGGACAGTGGGGCCTGCCGATCCTGGCCCAAAGCAGACGGAGGTAGTCGTAGATCTCGGTCACGGTTCCGACCGTCGAGCGGGGATTGCGGGAGGTGGTCTTCTGGTCGATGGAGATCGCCGGCGAGAGGCCTTCGATCGAGTCGACATCCGGCTTCTCCATCAGGCCGAGGAACTGCCGGGCGTAGGCCGAGAGCGACTCGACATAGCGTCGTTGGCCCTCGGCATAGATCGTGTCGAAGGCCAGGCTCGACTTGCCCGATCCCGAGAGCCCGGTGACGACGATCAGGGCATCGCGGGGCAGTTCGAGGTCGATGCCCTTGAGGTTGTGCTCCCGGGCTCCCTTGATGACGATCTTCTCGGAGCGACTCACCGGACCATTCTACGGTCCATCCGAGCGGGCAATCGGGGTGCTGGCCGGGGATTCACCCGGTCCGTGCGATCACCTCGTCGACCAGTGCCGCCGCATCGGGCATCCCGTACTCGGACTCGACCCTGGCGATTACGGTCTCCCGCTCCGCCCCGTCGAGCAGCATCTCGGTGGCCACCAGCCGGGCGGCGACTGGGTCCCCCGTCGTCTGGGGAGGGCTCGGCACACCGATCTTCTCCGGAGCGCTGGACCCTTGCCTCAGGGAATCGGCGGGCTCGTGACCCTTCCCCGAGCGGACCGCATCGAGTTCGACCTCCAGTGCCCTGGCCCGGGCCTCGAGCGCCGCAAGCTGCGCGGCCACGGCCTCCAGGTGGGCCTCGACCGAAGACCTCTCGAAGCCTGAGGAGGCCTCGGGAAAATCGGTCCTGACCACGTCGGTTCGGTCCATTCCGGGAGGATAGGCGAGCGGACGACCCGGGGTGCAAATCGCGACTACGCCTTATCCTGCCTGTTCGATGGACATGGGCAGCCAAAGATCGCCCCGAACCGGGCCGGTACCGGCTCTCTTCATCCTGCTGGTGCTGGCCATCCTGGTCTCGGCGGCCGGTGAAGCGAGGGCCGCTTCTTTCTGGGTCGACCCCATCCGGGGCAGCGACGACGCCCGGGGAACCCGCGGCAACCCCCTGCGGAGCGTGACCGAGGCCTGGCAGCGCCTCCCGACGGTCGCATCCGAACCGACCAGAATCGAGCTCAAGGCAGGGAGCTACAGGGGCCTTTCGCCGATCTACTGGGAGGACCACTCCGGTCGGGCAGGAGCCCCGATCACCATACGGTCGGTCGATGGCCGTGGGAGAGCCCGATTGCCGGCAGTCAACCTGTTCGGGGTCTCCCACCTCGAGTTCCGGGGGATCCAGTTCAGTGACGGCGGTGACGTGGTCCACTGCGAGCGATGCAGCCACTTCACCCTGAGGAAGGTGATCGCCCTGGGGCGGGATGCACAGGAAGTGGTCAAGGTGAACCAGAGCGACAACATCCAGATCCTCAGCAGCAAGATCGTGGGCGCCGGGGACAACGGGATCGACCTGGTCGCAGTCCAGCGGGCACGGATCCGGAACAACGTGGTCCGCGAGTCGGGCGATTGGTGTACGTACGCAAAGGGAGGCTCGGTAGACGTGGTCGTCACCGGCAACCTCTTCACCCGGTGCGGTACCGGGGGCTTCAGCGCCGGCCAGGGCACGGGATTCCAGTTCATGGTCAGGCCGTGGCTGGAGTACGAAGCGATCGGTGTGGTCGTCCGGGG
Organism: Solirubrobacterales bacterium; assembly: GCA_046091385.1. Taxonomy (GTDB): domain Bacteria; phylum Actinomycetota; class Thermoleophilia; order Solirubrobacterales; family 70-9; genus 67-14. The sequence goes on from JBJTBP010000025.1 coordinate 5,517, forward strand.
GAACACGGTCACCCGGACGGAGGGTGCGGCCTTCGGGATCCAGGGCGGGTTCAACGTGCTGGTGGCCGACAACGTGGCGAGGTGGGTCGGGGAGCGCTCCCACGTCCTCGAGGCCGTCTACGGACTCCGATCCTGCGACGGACAGCCGGGCGACGATGGCCGTGAGCGTTGCCAGGAATACATCGACTCCGGGGGCTGGGGGACCACGGTGGTCGATGACGGGACCAACGCCGTCCGAATCCCCAACCGGCATGCCTTCTTCACCGGGAACGTGATCCTCAATCCGGCCCCCTACCGGTCCGAGTGGCAGCAGCTGCAGGTCTTCGGCCCGATCGGATCCCAGCCGGGAACCAACGTTCCGGCGGATGCGGCCGGGGATTCCGACCTCCGGTTCACCGGCAACGTGGTCTGGAACGGCCCCCCGGACATGCCACTCGGGATCGGCGAGGATGGCTGTCGACCCTCGAACCCGACCTGCAACCCGGGACTCGTCGAGGAGCAGAACCGGTTCAACCGTCGTTTGCCGTCGGTCCGGGAACTCCGGAACGGACGACTCAGGGCAACCGGCTGGGCGGCCGAATACACAACCCGGGCGAGTGAGCCGGGACCGATCTGGTCGGACCTGCCGGCAGGCACGGCACCCTGGCGGGCCTGGCCTCGCTGAATCGGGCGGCCGCCTCAGGCCCCGGTACGCATCCCCTCGAGGTCGCGCCTCAGTTCCCGTAGTTCGTCCCTCAGCCGGGCGGCCTCCTCGAACCTGAGGTCCTCGGCCGCTTCGTGCATCTCTTCCTCCAGGGCGATGATCGTGCGCTCGAGCTCCTCCGGCCCTTCGAAGTCCTTTTCAGCCTTGCGGCGGCGCTTGGCCGGGGCCCGATCCTCGATCGCCAGGAGGTTGCCATCCTCGGCGACGGCCTTGCTGATCGTGGTCGGGGTTATTCCGTGCTCCTCGTTGAAGGCAACCTTGATCGCCCTGCGTCGGGCCGTCTCGGCGATCGCCGCCTTCATCGAGTCGGTCTCCCGGTCGGCATACATCAGGACGACTCCACCCGCGTTCCGGGCGGCCCGTCCGATCGTCTGGATCAGGCTGGTCTCGCCGCGAAGGAAGCCCTCCTTGTCGGCGTCGAGGATCGCGACCAGGGAGACCTCGGGCAGGTCGAGGCCCTCCCTCAGGAGGTTGACCCCGACCAGCACGTCGAACTCACCGAGCCTCAGCTCCCGGATGATCCGGATCCGCTCGAGGGTGTCGATGTCGGAGTGGAGGTACCGAACCCGGACGCCGTGCTCGAGCAGGTAGGCGGTCAGGTCCTCGGCCATCTTCTTGGTCAGGGTCGTGACCAGGACCCGATCACCCTGCTCCGATCTGGCCCGGACCTCCTCCATCAGGTCGTCGATCTGGTTGACGGTCGGCCGGACCTCGATCTCCGGGTCGACGATTCCGGTCGGCCGGACGATCTGTTCGACGATCCGGGAGGACTCGGTCCTCTCGAACTCCCCCGGGGTGGCCGAGACCAGGACCAGCTGGTTGGTTCGCTCCATGAACTCTTCGAACTTGAGCGGCCGGTTGTCGACCGCCGACGGCAGGCGGAACCCGTAATCAACGAGGGTCTGCTTGCGGGAGCGATCGCCCATGTACATGCCACCGAGCTGGGGAATCGTCTGGTGGGACTCATCGATGAAGCAGACGAAGTCCTCCGGGAAGTAGTCGATCAGGGTGTGCGGGGGGCTTCCGGGCGGGCGACCGTCGAAGATCCGTGAGTAGTTCTCGATTCCCGAGGTGAAGCCGGTCTCCTTGATCATCTCGAGGTCGTAGAGCGTGCGTTGCCTGAGCCTGTGGGCCTCGAGGTCCTTGCCGTCGGACTCGAGTTCACCGATCCGTGTCTCGAGCTCGGCCCTGATCTCCTCCAGACCCTTCTCGACCGCATCCTCCTCGGTCACGTAATGGGTGGCGGGCCAGATCGAGACGTGTTCGAGTACGTCGAGCACCTCCCCGGTGAGCGGGTCGAAATGCTGGATCGCCTCGATCTCGTCACCGAACAGGCTGACCCGGTAGGCGGACTCGGCATAGGAGGGCATGATCTCGATCACTTCCCCCTTGATCCTGAACCTGCCCCGGTCGATCGAGGTGTCGTTCCGTTCGTACTGGAGTCGGACCAGTTTGCGGAGGACCTCATCGCGGTCGATCGTCTCCCCCACCTTGAACATCTGCATCTGGTCCCGGTACAGGGCCGGCGAGCCGATCCCGTAGATGCAGGAGACCGAGGCGACGAGGATCACGTCGCGCCGGGCAAGGACGGCGGCGGTCGCCGCATGCCGAAGGCGGTCGATCTCGTCGTTGATCGACGAGTCCTTCTCGATGTAGAGGTCCTGGGCCGGTACGTAAGCCTCTGGCTGGTAGTAGTCGTAGTAGGAGACGAAGTACTCGACCGCGTTCTCGGGGAAGAACTCCCTGAACTCGTTGCAGAGCTGGGCGGCGAGGGTCTTGTTGTGGGCGATCACCAAAGCCGGCCGCTGGACCTCGGCGATCACCCCGGCCATGGTGAAAGTCTTGCCGGTGCCGGTGGCGCCGAGCAGGGTCTGCATCTGCTCGCCGGTGGCCAGCCCCTCGGCGAGAGAGGCGATCGCGGCAGGCTGGTCGGCCATCGGCGAATACGCGGGATTGAGCCTGAACTCGGACACTCCGACCAGCCTAGCGACGGCGTCCAACCGCTCCCGAGGCCCCGTCTAGACTGCCGATGATGAAGGTCACCAGGTACGTACTCGGGATCCTGCTCGTGTTCGCAGGGGCGAACCACTTCCTCTCACCGGATACCTACCTCGAGATGATGCCCTCCTGGATTCCCCTGCATGGGCTGGCAGTTTTCTGGAGTGGTGTGGCCGAGGTGGTCGGGGGCATTGCCCTGCTGGTCGATCGCTGGAAGCGTTTCGGCTGCTGGTGGACGATCGCCCTTCTGATCGCGGTCTTCCCGGCGAACATCCAGATGGCGATAACCCCGGAGGAGATCCCCTGGGTGGCCGAGAGGAACTTCCCGGACTGGCTCCTCTGGGTCCGGCTCCTGCTCCAGCCACTCCTGATGTACCTGGTCTGGTGGTCCTGCGACCGGCCGCCGCTGGTCAGGCGCTCCCCGGCAGTAGACGGCCAGGCCTGAGCAGGCAGGCGTCAGGACGGGCCGAAGAGTTGCTGCAGTCCCTGCTGGATGTCATCGGCGTCCTCGGGAAGGAGACCTTCGAATCCATCGGCGGGATTCGACTTCCCCTGGCCGCCCGATCCCCCGAAGAAACCCTCGAGTGCCTGGCCGAGGTCGAAGCCGCCGTCCGGGGTCTGTCCCTGCTCGACCCCGCGCAGGACGTCCTCCAGCAGCCCCTGGACATCGCCGGACTCGCCGAGCACGGCTCCGCCCCCCTGGATCAAGTCGATCAGGTCGGCCAGCGGCAGGGAACGAATCGCCACCCGGAGCCCGAGGGCAACCAGCGGATCAATCGCTCCGGCCCCCTCGGCATCGTCGATCGCCCGGCCGGCTCCGGCCCGGATCGCTTCCTCGACCTCGGTGTCTGAAAGGCCGTTATCCCGGGTGAACCGGTCGAGGCTCTCCGGGGTCGCGAGGGCACGGGTCAGCTCACCCCGGCTCACCCCGAGGTCACAGGCGGCTCCGTTGAGTGCCGAGAGGGCGAACTGCTCGGCCAGTCCCTCGATCGTCTCGGTCTGCTTCCACTGCCTGGGCTCACAGGGATCGGGTGCCGGGTCGGGCTTGAAGTCGAGTCCACCGGCCAGGATGTAGGAAACGACCAGGGCCACGGATGCGAGGGTCGACACCACGAGGAACCAGAACCCGGGTGGAGGACTCCAGGCTCCACCGGTATCAGTCCCGGTGTCGGTCTCAGCATCGCGATAGAGCTCGGTCTCGGGAACGTCTTCGGGCAGGCCGAGGCCCTCCGTGGTCTCGTCCGGGGTCACAGGTCGTATCTCCGGGAAAGGGTTATCGGCAGGAGCGCGGCCAGGGCGAACAACGCCGAGAGCAGGAACGGGAGCGAAAAGGCGTGGGTGGCCGCACGCTCGAGCTGGTCCTGGATCCCGTCGAGCACATCCTCGACCTGGTCACGCTGGACCGGATCCTCCGGCAAGGGACGGAAGACCTCGCTCAGGTCCGGGACCTGATCCGGCTGGTCCTCGATCGTTCTGGCCAGCTCGGCACCGAGCTCGAGTTTGGTCGATGGATCGATGCCGGACTCGAGCAGGATCGCCGTACCTGCATCGAGGGCAGCCGACTGCTGTTCCTCGAGCTGGGCGGTAAAGACGGGGGTGAGGATCAGCAGGCCGATAACCACCCCGGCATGTCGGGAGGCAATCGTCCAGCCTCCGTGGATCGAGCTCTCGCCCCGACCCTCGAGGGCCTGCTCGGTGAGCGAGGAGAGGACCAGCGCCAGGCCGAAACCGCTCAAGACCTGGGGAAGGATCACGTAGGCGACCTCGGCACCTGGCAGGAGGCCGAGTGCTGCCAGCCCGCCGGCCAGGAGGACGGCCCCCGATGCCGCACGAATCCGAACCGAGGGGATGCGACGACCGATTCGCGAACCGATCAGGGCGGCGACCGGAAGCACGGTCACCGCGAAGGCTGCTTCGATCGGGCTCAGCAACCAGCCCTCGATCAGCAGGAGGACGATCAGGAATAGCGCCGCCGCGATGGCGGCAGAGGCAAGGGCGAGGGCGAGGTTGGCCGGGAGGTGAGGCTTTGCTTCAGGGCCTCCGGCCGGCTCGGGGACCGACCACTCCCGGGTCTCCTCGATCGCCACCGGTCCGAGCAGGGCTGCTGCGAGGAGGGCGATCGGAACCTGGACGAGGAAGATCGACTGCCAGGAGACGAGTTCGGTCAGGAAGCCGCCGATCCCCGGACCGAGTGCCGCGCCGATCGCTCCTGCACCGACCCAGAAGGCGATTCCCTGACGCTCGGTCCCCCTGGCCGCGATCAGCAACTCGAGTGCGGCGGTCACGGCCAGCGCGCCACCGATGGCCTGGACCACCCGTCCGGTGAGGAGGGGGCCGAGCCCGGTCGCGAGTCCGCAGGCGAGGCTGCCCCCGGCGAATATGGCGAGTCCGATTGCCGCTGTCCTGCCGGGGCCGAGCCGACGCGCGGCGATCGCCCCGGGAACGGCCACCAGTGCGAGGGCGAGGTTGAAGCTGATCAGGACCCAGGAGACCCCTTCGACCGTCGTCTCGAACTGCCTGAATATCTCCGGCAGGGCGAGTACGACGATCGACGAGTCCGAGAGGACCAGCGCGACGCCTACCAGCAGGGCGGCGGTCTTGAGCGACCTCAATAGCCCAGTTCCCTCTCGTAGGTGTGGCGGTACTCCCGCTGCTTCTCGAGGACGCCCTTGACGTACTCCTCGGTCTCGGGGAACTCGATGTCGTCGATGGTCATCGTGGAGCCACCCCATGCCTCGGCATTACCGGGGCCCGCGTTGTAGGCGGCGAGGGCGGCCACTACGTCGTAGTCGTAGATGTCGAGCAGCCAGGCGAGGTAGAAGGTCCCGTACCTGATGTTGATGTCCGGATTGGCCAGGTCTTCGAGTTCGAACTCGGTCCCTCCACTCAGCCGCTCTATCTCGTGGGCCGTGCTCGGGGTGATCTGCATCAGTCCACGGGCGCCGGCCTCGGAGGTCTGGTCACGAAAGCGCGACTCCCTGAAGATCACGGCAGCGATCAGGGCGGCGTCGACCTCCTTCTCAACCGACTGCTGCCGGATGATGTCCTCGTGTTTGAGGGGGAGGGTCACTTCCTGGACTCCCTTCTGGAATACGTCGCCGAGCAGGGTGACGACCAGGAAGCCGACACCGACAAATCCGGCAATGACCGCAAGGGTCTTGAGCGTGCGGCTGGGGCCGTCCCGTCGTCCCCCGGAGCGCCTCTCTCTCGTCCGCGATGCCATGGGAGCTGTCCCAAAGGCTAACCGGACGGCGGCGGCAGCTCGGCACCGAGCTCGTTGAGCAGGTCCCGGAGTGCCGATTCGAGCTCTTCCACCGTGCCGTCGTTTGCCACCACATGATCGGCCATGCCTGCCTTCTCCTCCTGGGAGAGCTGGCGGGCCTCCCTCCCTTCAAGTCCGGCCTGACCCCGCGCCTCGGCCCGACCACGGCGCACTTCCTCATCGGCAACGACAGCAACCGTGGCATCGAACCGACCATGGAATTCACTCTCGAAGAGGAGCGGAACCTCGACCACGGCGACTCCAGAGTCGGCCCGGGAAACCCAGGAGGCGATCTCCTCCCTGACCAAGGGGTGGACCTTCGACTCGAGCCAGGAGAGTTCCGCCGGGTCCTCGAACACCCTGCTACCAACGGCGTGGCGATCGACACGGCCGTCGACCACGGTCTCCGACCCCCACCGCCGTTCGATCTCGGTTCTGAGCGGCTCCCGGTCGAGCAGATCATGGACCAGCTCATCGGCCGAGACCGTTGCCGCCCCGAGCCTGCCGAACGCAGCGAGCGCTTCGGACTTGCCGGCGGCGACCCCCCCGGTCAGGCCGATCACCAGGACCGGACGTTCGTTCAGTCTTCGTCCCCGGAGGCTTCGGTGGATTCCTCCGGCCCGGCCGCATCGTCGCCCTCGGGGGCCGGGTCGGCTTCCTCGACCGCTGCCTCTTCATCGGCGATGACCTCGTCTTCGGTCTCGACGACCTGGTCGGCCTGCTCGACGTCCTCGGTGACCTCGGCAGCCTCTTCCTCGGCCGCGACCTCGGCTTCCTCCGAGGCGTCGCCGGCCGGGGCTTCTGCCTCGATCGAACCTTCCTCACCCGAAGCAGCCTCGATCTCGGCACCCAGGTCCTTCAGCGGCATGTTCTGCTCGTCGATCCGCTTGATGCTGAGCGATACCCGCCGACGTTCTTCGTCGATCTCGAGGATCTTGACGTTGATCGTTTCGCCGACATCGACCACCTCGCGGGGGTTCTCGACGTGCCTGTCGGCCAGCTCGGAGATGTGGACCAGGCCCTCGACCCCGTCCAGCACCTCGACGAAGGCGCCGAAGTCGACCAGCTTGGTGACCTTTCCGTCGAGCACGTTGCCCGGACCGTAGGTCGAGATGAACCTCTCCCATGGGTCGTCCTGGGTCTGCTTGAGACCGAGCGAGATCCGCTGCCGCTCGTTGTCGATGTCGAGGACCTTGACCTTGACCACGTCACCGATCGAGACGACCTCCGACGGGTTGGTCACATGGCTCCAGGAAAGCTCCGAGATGTGGATCAGGCCGTCGATGCCGTCGAGGTCGACGAAGGCACCGAAGTCGACGATGTTGGAAATCCTGCCCTCGACCACCTGGCCCTTCTCGAGTCGATCGAGGATCTCGTTGCGGGCTTCCTTGCGCTCCTCCTCGAGTACTGCCCTCCGGGACAGGACGACGTTGTTCCGGTTCCGGTTGATCTCGATCACCTTGCACTCGAGGGTCTCGCCGGTGAACTCCTCGAGGTCCTGTACCCGCCTGATGTCGACCAGTGAAGCCGGCAGGAAGCCGCGGATGCCGAGATCGATGATCAGGCCACCCTTGACCACCTCGATCACCTTGCCCTCGACCGGCTCGCCGGACTCGGCAGCGGCCTCGCTCTTCCGCCAGGCCTTCTCAAACCGGGCGCGCTTCTTGGAAAGGATCAGGCGACCCTCGGAGTCCTCCTTGGCCACCACCAGCGCCTCCAGCTCTTCACCGAGCTGGACCTCGTCGGAGGGATCGACCGACTTCCGAATCGAAAGCTCGTTTGCCGGGATCACCCCTTCCGACTTGTAACCGATGTCGAGCAGGACCTCGTCGCGATCGATCTGGACCACCTTGCCGCTAACCACGTCACCGTCATCGAAGGTGACCATGGTTGCCGCGTAGTCGGGGACGATCCTCCCGTCCACCTCGACCAGAAGGCCGTCCGAACCCGCGACAGGGGTGCCCTCGGGAGGGCTCAGGACCGTTGTTTCGCCACCAGACACGACCGCTGATAATGGCAGAGAAGGGACTTTGCCGCGCCGGCAGGGACGATGTGGCACCGTTTCGGGCCAGATGCCGGTTCGCGAGACGACCAGGGGTTCCCGGAAGACCGACCTCGGAGGGCGGTACGACCTGGTGATCTGCGGTGCAAGTTTCGCGGGACTGGCCGTCGCCCGGCAGGTCGCCGACTCGGATGGCGAGATCCTGATGATCGACCGCTACGAGGTGGGTGAACGCCAGACCTCGGCCTGTGCGATCCCCACCTGCTGGCTGGAGGCACTCGACCTCCTGGAGGCCGAAGCCCAGCGTTTCGAAGAGCTCGTCGTCCATACGCCCCACCGGAGCGTCTCGATACCCCTTCCCTGGGATTTCTCGACCTTCGACTATCCGGCGCTCTGCGGGCTTATGTGGGAGCGCTCCGGAATCCGGTTCGAGACGGCGAAGGTGGACGGTCGAACTCCAGGTGAGGAGGAGGGCCTGATCACGGTCGAGACCGATCGGGGCGAGCTGAGAGCGCCGCTGGTGGTCGATGCACTGGGCTGGCGCCGCATCCTCGATCCCGGTATGGCCGTAACCCCACCCGGGGCGCCCCTCTCAAGGGCACTGGAGGTGCACCCGCGGGGATCTTCGAAGGACCTCGAGGTCTGGATCGAACGGGAGTACGTTCCGGCCGGCTATGGCTGGTCGTTTCCGGCAGGCGATGAAGTCCGGGTCGGGGTCGGATCCTTCGACCCCGAGTACCACGTAAGGAAGCCGACCGAGGCCCTGGCCGGGGACCTGGGGGTCGAGGCGGAGGCCTGGCAGGGCAACTGGATTCCCCATCGCCTCAGGGAGGCGACCGCCGACGGGGTCTTCTTTGCTGGCGACTCGGCCGGTCACTGCTACCCACTCACCGCCGAGGGGATCCGACCGGCCTTCTACTTCGGTCTGGCCCTGGGAGCGCTGCTCGCCGACGTGCTCGCCGGGCGCTCGACGCGAGAGAGGGCGCTAGCCGACTACGGCCGTTTCTCGCGCTCGCATGAGCTCCGGTATGACGGCCTGCTCACGGCCCAGCGAACCCTTCCCCGGATTCCCCCCAGGCTTCTCCCCTCGGCCCTCGGCTCGTTGACCGACGAGCGTCTCGCTTCGCGGGCCTTCGCCCGCTACCTCGACCTCGCCCCACCGGGCTTCGTCCGGGCGATCGGAAGGCCCGCCACGGCCGGACGGGCCCTGGCCCGAGCCGCCTAGCGCTCGACGAAGTAGGACCCGGAGGTTGCACCACCCGAGAAGTAGCGGGAGGTAACCGTCTTCTTCCGGGTGAAGAAATCGACCGCATCGGGGCCGTGGGCATGGAGGTCGCCGAGGAACGACGCCTTCCAGCCGGAGAACGGGAAGAAGGCGACCGGGGCCGCGACCCCGATGTTGACGCCGACCATCCCGGCCTCGACGTCGTGTCGGAACTTCCGTACGGCCGCCCCGGACTCGGTGAAGATCGAGACCCCGTTCCCGAAGGGACTCGCGTTGACGATCTCGATCGCCTGGTCGAGCGTCTCGGCTCGAACTACCACCAGGACCGGCCCGAAGACCTCTTCGGAGACGATCGGCATGTCGGGCTCGACCTGGTCGAGGATGGTCGGGCCGACGAAGGCGCCGTCACCGGTACCGGATGGCTCGCGACCGTCGAGGACCGCCACCGCCCCCTCATCGATCGCCCTTCCGATCCAGTCGGTGATTCGGTCGCAGGCCTCGGCGGAAATGACCGGTCCGACATCCACCCCCTCCTCGAGGCCGTTGCCGACCTTGAGCGCTGAGGCGGCCTCGACCAGCGGTGGGATTATCCGCTCGTGGGCGTCACCCACGGTGACGATCACCGAGCCGGCCATGCATCGCTGTCCGGCCGCGCCGAAGCCCGACCCGATCAGGCCATTCACCGTCGGTTCGACCACGGCATCGGGGCAGACGACCATGTGGTTCTTTGCCCCTCCCAGCGCCTGTACCCGCTTGCCGGTGGCCGCGGCCCGTTCGTAAACGATCCTGGCGACCGGGGCCGAACCTACGAAGGAGACCGCGTCGATGCCGGGGTGCTCGAGGATCCCCTCGACCACTTCCCGACTCCCGTTCACCAGGTTCACCACACCGGGCGGCAGGTCGAGCTCGTCGAGGATCTCGAAGGCGAGGGTCTGAGTCAGCGGGACCTGCTCGGACGGCTTGAGGACGAAAGTGTTGCCACAGGCGATCGCAAAGGGCAGGAACCAGAAGGGGACCATCGCCGGGAAGTTGAAGGGGACGATTCCCGCGCAGACCCCCACCGGCTGGCGGATCGTCTCGGCGTCGACCCCGCGAGCGACGTCCTCGAGGATCTTTCCCTGCATCGTGGTCGGAACGGCGGCCGCGGCCTCGACCATCTCGATCATCCGGCCCACTTCGGCGTCGGCGTCGGGAAGGGTCTTGCCCATCTCGAGGGTCACCGAACGGGCCAGGTCGGTACGCCTGGCAACCAGCTTCTGCCTGAGCTCGAACATCAGCCTGCCGCGGGCGATCGTGCTGACGTCCCGCCAGACCGGGAGAGCCTCCCTCGCTGCCGTGACCGCAGCATCGAGGTCGGAGCGATCGGAGAAAGGCACCTCGGCCAGGACCTCTCCGGTCGCCGGATCGGTGACCGGGTGGAGATCCCCGCTCGAGGAGGGGACCCAGTTGCCGTCTATGTAGTTCTCGAGGACCTTCAACCGTCTTGCCTTCCCGTCTGGTCGGTCCCTACGAGGCTACGACATGGACCGACTCAGAGGACGGCAAACGTGCCGACCGCGAGCAGCACCAGGCCGAGGATCCGCAGCCGGTCCAGCGGTCGGACCGAAACCCCGGCAAGGCCGAAACGATCGATCAGGACCGAACCGATCAGGGCCCCGGCTATCGTCGTCGCGGCCAGCGCGGAGGCGCCGATCGCGGAGACCGCGGCCAGGCTGGTGACTACCGTCACCGCACCGATCACCCCGCCGGTCAGGGACCAGGGAGGAGCCTCTGGGACGTTACGCAGGCGTCCGAAGCCACCGGTGAGGAGGAGGGCGAGGCCAAGGGCGACCGTCCCGACCACGAAGTTCAGCTCGGCCGCACCGAGGTCCCCGACCAGATCTGCAACGGATGAGTTCAGGGGATGCTGAATCCCGACCGCGAGTCCGGCGAGGAAGACCAGCCCCAGGGGAACCGGCCTGATCGTGCCGAGGCCGATTCGGCCACCACCCCGTCGATCGCCGGAAACGAGAAGTGCTCCGGAAACCAGGATCGGGACCGCCAGCAGTCGGAGGGGCCCGGCGGGATCGGGATCCAGGCCGAACCAGCCGGCATGGTCGACGATGATGCCGCTGGTCAACTGGCCGGCCACGGTTGCCGCCGCGATCGCCCCGGCTCCGATCCTCCCGACCGCGAGGGTAGCCGCCGCCACGTAGGCGGCACCGCAGAGTCCCCCGACCAGCTCGTACGGCTCGATCCGATCGAGTTTGGCCATGCCCGAAGCCTCCCCGGTCACCAGAAGCAGTAAGCCGATCAGGATCAGGCCGACCAGGAAGCTGACCAGGGCCGCTCCGATCGGGCCGGTCCGCCGAGCCAGGACGCCGTTGACCGGGGCCTGGAGCGAAAGCTGCAGACCGACCGCGACCATTCCCAAAGCGACCAGGTCGGCAGACACCGATCCCCGCTCGCCTACTTGACCGAAAGCCAGTCCGGGCCGATGCCGGCATCCACCTCGAGGGGCGGATCGAGCTCGAATGCCCCGACCATCTCCTCGATCGCCAGGTCCCTGACCGTCTCGGCTTCGGCTTCCGGTCCCTCGAAGAGCAGCTCGTCATGTATCTGGAGCACGATTCGGGTCTCAAGGCCATCCCCAGCGAGCCTCCCGAAGCACCGCAGCATCGCGATTTTCATGATGTCCGCGGCCGTGCCCTGGACGATCGCGTTTACCGCCAGCCGCTCGCCGAGCTGACGCCTCTGGCGCTGACCGGAGCCGAGTTCAGGGATCGGACGGCGCCTGCCGAGAAGGGTGGTCACGTAGCCCGACTCGGACGCCTCGGCGACGACCTTCTCCCGGAACTCGCGGATCGCCGGAAACCGTTCGAGGTAGGCCGAGACGAACTCCTCCCCCTCGGCCCGGGGGATGTTCAGCCGGTCGGCGAGCCCGAAACCGGTCAGGCCGTAGACGATCCCGAAGTTGACCATCTTGGCCCGGGAGCGCTGGGCATCGTCCACATCTTCGGGATCGATCTCGAAGACCTGGGCTGCGGTCGCCCGGTGGACGTCGAGGCCCTCCCGGAAGAAACCCTTCAGTACGTCGTCATCGGCTACCTGAGCCAGCACCCGGAGCTCCACCTGGCTGTAATCGGCCGAGACCATCAGATTGCCCGGCTCGGCCACGAAGCAACCCCTGATCGGCCGGCCGAGGTCGGTCCTGATGGGGATGTTCTGGAGGTTCGGGTCGGTGCTCGAGAGCCTGCCGGTCGCCGTGGCCGTCTGCTGGAAAGTGGTGTGGACCCGCCCGGTCGCGGGATCGATCATGTTCGGCAGGGGGTCGAGGTAGGTGCTCTTTAGCTTGCTGAGCTCCCGCCACCGCTCGATCAGGGGGACGATCTCGTGTTCGTCGCGGATCTGGGCGAGGACCCGGGCGTCGGTCGAATAACCGGTCTTCCCCTTCCGCTTCCTGGTCAGGCCGAGCTCCTCGAACAGGACCTGGCTGACCTGCTGGGGGGAGCCGATCGTGAACTCATGACCGGCGAGGCGGTGGATCTCCCCCTCGATTTCGGCCAGCTCGGCGCCGATGCCGTCGCCGATCTCGGCCAGGCGGTCGGTATCGAGCTTGAGCCCGACCCGCTCCATCGAGTCGAGCACCTCGACCAGGGGGAGCTCGACATCCACGAAGAGGGCTTCGAGGTCCATCGCGGACAGGGTCTCTTTCTGCTCACCGGCCAGCGCCCAGACCGCGGCCACCGCTCGGGATGCATCTTCGGGCGAGCGGCCCTCGCCGGTGTCGAGCGCCAGTTGTCCCTCTTCCCCGGACGAGGACCCGGTGGCCCCGGGGGCGAGGTCTTCGAGGTCGTAGCCCCTGCGATTCGGCTCGATCAGCCAGGCCCCGATCCTCGTATCGTGGACCAGGCTGAAGCCGTCCTTGCCGCGATTCTCGTAGGCACCTCCCGGTCCACCGAGGACGGCCTTTGCATCATGGGTCACGACTTCCCTTCCTGAGAGCTGACCGGCGAGTTCGCCTACCGATCCGTCGCCGACCACCGTCGTCTGGCCATCGGTAGAAACCCAGCCGCCATCGTCGGAGAGCAGCCCCACCGGCCCTTCCCCGAGGTCGGAGAGCCCTCCTTCGGCCACCTCCGGTACCGGAAGCTCGACTTCTTCGCTCCCGGGTTCCGTCCCGTCGTCGTGGGGGATTACTCCGTCGCCGAGCGCCTTCTCGAGGCGCTCGAGAGCCGCCTTCAGCTCGAAGGTCCTCATGAACGCACGAAGCCCCGAGCGGTCGGCCTCCCGATCGAGGATCCGGTCCAGGTCGAGGCCCGTATCGAGGTCGGTGACCATGGTCGCCAGCCGTTTCGAAACCCTCGCGTCCTCGGCATGCTCGACCAGGTTCTGTTTGCGCTTGGCCCCGGAGACGTTCTCGACGTTCTCGAGGACGGCCTCCAGTGATCCAAACTCGTCGAGCAGGGCGGCCGCCGTCTTGTCACCGATCCCCGGGACGCCCGGGATGTTGTCCGATGTGTCGCCCTTGAGGCCGATCAGGTCGGTCACCTGGTCGGGTCTGACGCCGTACCGGTCGAGGACCCCGGACTCGTCGTAGAGGACTGTCTCGGTGATGCCCTTGGAGGTCGCCATCACCCGCACGTGTTCGCCGACCAGTTGGAAGGCGTCCCGATCACCGGTGACCACGACGGTGTCGATGCCCCGGTCGGTCGCCTCGGTGGCGAGCGTCGCGATCACGTCGTCGGCTTCGTAGCCCTCGACCGAGACATTCGCGTACCCGAAGGCGTCGACCAGCTCGACCAGGTGGGGCCATTGATCCCTGAGCAGGTCGGGTTTCGGCGGACGGTGGGCCTTGTATTCGGGGTAGACCTCCTCCCTCCCCGACATGCCGGCATCCCAGGCCACGACGATCTGGCGCGGGCGGTACTCGGAGATCAGCTTGACCAGCATCGAGGCAAGCCCGAAGATCGCATTGGTCGGCCGACCGTCCGAGGTCGCCATCGAGTCCGGCAGGGCGAAGAAGGCCCGGTAGGCGAGGCTGTTCCCATCGACCAGGAAGAGGCCGCCCTCGGCCCCCGGTTCGCCGTTCTCGGTCACCGTCCGATCATAGGGCCGGGAGATGAGCCTCCCGACCCCGGGAGCGTCCTCCGTTCGCCGACCCGATGGGAATTCGTATAGTCGTCCGATGGCGACCGTAAGCGCCCAGTACAGCGTCACCGTCCGGGTCGAGCTCGATGCCCGGAGGGAGCCCCTCGGGCGCCTCACCGCTGCAATCGCCGAGGCCGGCGGCCAGATCGCCGGGGTCGACCTGATCCCCGGGGCCGGAGGCGAGGGCAAGAAGGTCCGCGAATTCACCATCGATGCGACCGACAGCGAGCACTGGGAGCGGATCCTCCGTTCGATCGGGTCGATCAAGGGAGCCCGGGTCGTCGAATACACCGACCGCACGATGCAGATGCATCGCGGGGGCAAGGTGACGGTCGAGAACAAATACCCGCTGAAGACCCGGGATGACCTCTCGATGGCCTACACGCCCGGGGTGGCACGGGTCTGCTCGTTCATCCACGAAGACCCGGCCCGGGCATACGAGTACACGATCAAGAAGAACACGGTCGCGGTCGTCTCCGACGGAACGGCCGTGCTCGGTCTGGGCGACATCGGTCCCGAGGCCGCGATGCCGGTCATGGAGGGCAAGGCGATGCTGTTCAAGGAGTTCGCAGGGGTCGACGCTTTCCCGATCTGCCTCTCGACCACTGATCCCGACGAAATCGTACGGACGGTCGAACTGATCGCACCGACCTTCGGCGGAGTCAACCTCGAGGACATCGCCGCACCCCGCTGCTTCGAAATCGAGGAGCGCCTCAAGGAGAGCCTCGACATCCCGGTGTTCCACGATGACCAGCACGGCACCGCCGTGGTGACGATGGCGGCCCTGTTCAACGCCCTGAGGATCATCGACAAACCGATCGAGGAACTCCGGGTCCTGGTGGTCGGGCTGGGGGCGGCCGGTATCGCGGTAACGAAGATGATGCTCGCGGCCGGGGTCAGCCACGTGGTCGGTTGCGATCGCACCGGGGCGGTTTCGAAATCCCGGGCCGACTACCAGTCGGGCGAGATGACCGGGATCAAGAAGTGGTTTGCGGAGAACTCGAACCCGGACGAACTCGAAGGCCAGCCCGATGACCTGCTGGAGGGGATGGACCTGTTCATCGGACTCTCCGGCCCTGGGGTGATCCGGCCCGAGTCCCTGGCGAAGATGAATCGGGACGCGATCGTCTTCGCGATGGCCAACCCGAATCCAGAGGTAATGCCCGAGGAGGCCGAGCAGTACGTGAGAATCATGGCGACCGGCCGTTCCGACTTCCCCAACCAGATCAACAACGTGCTCTGTTTCCCTGGGATCTTCCGGGGCGCACTCGATGCCGGGGCCCCGCAGATCACCGAAGAGATGAAGATGGCGGCGGCGAGGGGGATCGCCGAGGTGATCACCGACGATGAGCTGTCCGAGGACTACATCATCCCGTCGGTCTTCGACCGGGAGGTCGCGCCGAAGGTGGCCGAGGCGGTTGTCGAGGAGGCCCGACGGGAAGGCCTGGCTCGGTTCAACCCCGAGACCGGCTCATTCACCCTCGGGGAGTAGCCGGCCGAAACGGGATCCGGTCGAGTTCGAGGACCTCCCCCAGGGTCGTCCACTCGTTCCTTCCCAGGCGGGCCACCGGATCGAGCTTCCTGACATCGGGGTGGTCGCCGTCGAGCACCCCCTCATCTATCGCAATCGACTCGACCTGGCCGAAGACGACTGTCGCGCTGCCGAAAGGCACGGTTCCGGCGAGTCGGCACTCGATCGCTGCAGGCGACCTCCTGACCCGCGGTGGTGTGACCGTCCCGGAGGGCTCGGTCTCGATGCCGAGCTCATCGAACTCGCTCAGCTCGGCCGGATAGTTGGTTCCGCTCCCGTTCACCTCGGTCAGGAGCTCCCTGCTGGCGAGGCAGACTACGAATTCACCGGTCTGCTCGACGTTGGTCAGGGTGTCCTTCGAGCCGATCGACGTGAACTGGACGATCGGCGGGACTTCCGAAGCGACGGTGAAGAAGGAGTGCGGAGCGAGGTTGGTTACCCCGTCGACCGAAACGGTCGAGATCCAGGCGATCGGCCGCGGCACGACCACGGCCTTCAGGGTGAGGGCGAGGCGTCCGGGGTCGGTCTCGGCGGTGGTGAACTGCCGCTTCATCTTCGCCTGAGGTTATTCCCCGGCGACCCCAGGGGTTAGTAGCCGGCCAGGCCCCAGCCCCAGGTGATCCGGTCGATCCGGTCGGCCACGACCGTGTTCTTCCTGCCACCCGATCCGGTGGTGACGTTATCCCGCTTTCCGTTCCGGCTGTTCAGGTAATCGATCCCCTCCCGGCCGAGCAGACCGCCGATTCCATCCTGGGTCCGGTACTTCCGCCCGAGGGTGAGGAAGTCGTCGTAGGAGGAACCCTCGAGGTTCTCGATGTCGTGGTCGAGCGCCAGCCGGGTAGAGGAACAGCCACCCACCGCCCACTCGGCATACGCCTTGCCGAAGTCGGCCCTGATCCCGCGAGTCGCGGCAGCGAAGACGAGGTTGTCCTTGTCCGGTCCCCCGGAGATGTATCCGCCGACGCAGGGGTTGGCCACGTGGAGTACGTCTGCCTCGGGTCCTCCCGAGATGGTCACGTCGTCCCGGAGGTAGAGGAGATCGGAGCCTCCCCGGCCGTCGATCACGGTCCCTGCCGAATCCCCAGTATCTGAGGAGATGAAGTCCTTGGTCTCCCCTCCGGTCAGGACGTTCCTTCCCGAACCGCCGTTGATCGTCGTGGTGACCGAGGTCGGGACGGAATTGCCGATCGTGATCGCATCGTCCCCGTTGCCGCCATAGGCGATCAGGCCATTGAGGTTCTGCCGAGGCGCCGGACAGCTGACCTGGTTGCCACCAGTTGCCGGCTGCTCGCAGAGTCCACCGGCAACCGGGGCCGGGTCCGTCTGGACCGTGTACCGCTGGGCCGCAAGGTCGTACTCGACTCCCACGGTGTCGGCGCGGGCACTGCCGATGACCGTCAACACACCGCTTTCATCGATATCGACGACCGGGCCGGTCGTATCGAAGTTGCCCGGGGAAGACCCATTGCAGTCGATTGAGATCTCGAAGCCTTGGCACTTGTTGACCCCGATGCCACCGTCCCCGGTGTCGCGGTCGGCCTCGTACCCGGTCAGGTCGTCGTTCCCGAGACCCCCCTCGATCACGTTGTCGACTCCAGGTGCCCCGTGGAGCTCGTCGTCGAAGGAGGAGCCGATCACGTCCTCGAAATTCGAGAGCGAGAAGCGGCTTGCCCCGATCGAGACCCCGTCGGCGAGGTTCACGTACACCCCGGTCGTCTTCCGGTAGCCCGGCGGGGTGTGCGTAGCAAAGGAAATGGTGTCGATCCCTGATCCGCCATCGACCGTAGCCCGACCGAACGAAGCGGCCACGACCAGGTCGTTGCCGCCATTCGTGAATACCTTCTTGATCCCGGAGTTGAACACTGCGGTGTCGTCGGCCGGGGTCCCCTTGACCCAGTCGTCGCCGGGACCGGGATCGAAGAAGGCCGGGCCGTTGTTCGGGAGGAGGTCGCCGTAGAGTCGGTCGTTGCCACGCTCGCCGAACAGCTTCTCGAGCACGGTCTCCTTCGAGCCACCACCGTTCGAGGAGAGGAAGTCGGTCCCGGTGCCTCCGTGGAGCTCGGATACCGCCCTTCCGCCACTAGTAATCCGATCGGAACCGTTCTGGCCGAACAGCAGGTTGCCGACCCCACCGAGGTCCCGGAGCCGGTCGTTGCCCCCACCACCGCTGACGGTGTCGGTATCCCCGTCCTGAACTGCGGGACCGGCCAGGACTATGTCGTGCCCGTTCGACCCGGTGATCGAATCGTTCCCGGTGCCACCGCGAACCTGGTTGAGGTTGCTCGAGGGGTGCAGCACGATTCGATCGTCGCCGGGGCCCGCATCGGTCTGGGAGCGGCCCTTGCCGGCCCTGATCGTCTGGGTTCCGTCTCCGGCGCAGATCGTGCTGTAGGGCTTGCCGATCACGGTGGTCCGCTCCCCGCTCACCCAGACGACGTCGCGAAAGCCGACCCGGACCCGAGCGCCGTCCGCCTTGACCACGCGATTGACCTTCTTGCCGAAACAACGCTTCGGCGAAGCCTCGGCCCGATCGACCGACGTCCCGGCGAGCGAGGCCAGGACGAGCGCAGGGAGGATCGCCGCGAGCGCTCCGCGGAGCATCGTCCGTGAAAGGACTGGTCGTGTGGCGGGGGGCGTATTCACTTTTCCCAAGTGTGGTGGATCGGGGTCCTCGTCTCTAAGACACCCGAAGACGCCCCGAGTTACGGCCGGAGGACGAAGCGCCAGGGGTGCTGCCGTGGCTAGACTGCCCGGCGATGTCGGAGAGCAACGGCGACGCACGGAAGATCCTCGTCACCGGTGGCTCCGGGATGATCGGCGCGGCCCTCTGTAACGCGCTGATCGACCGGGGAGACGCGGTGGTCGGCTTGAGCCGGGACCCCGCTTCCGCTGCGAGGTCGCAACCGGCCGTCGAGTGGCATGCCTGGGAACCGACCAGGGAGCGCCCTCCGGTAGAGGCGATCTCCGGAACGGATGCGGTGGTCAACCTCGCGGGCGAACCGATCAACCAGCGCTGGAACGCATCGGTGAAGGATCGGATCGCCCAGAGCCGGATCAAAGCCACCGCGAACCTGGTCGATGGGATCACGACGGCCGACGATCCCCCCGGGACCTTGATCTCGGGCTCGGCGATCGGCTACTACGGGAACCGGGGCGATGAACTCCTCTACGAGGACGCGGCCCCCGGGGACGACTTCCTCGCCGGGGTGGTCGTCGAGTGGGAGGCGGCGGCCGAAGCTGCAGCCGGCCAGGGAATAAGGGTGGCCACGGTCCGCACCGGACACGTGCTCGATCCGAGCGGTGGGCTTCTCGGCGAGCTGCTCACCCCATTCAAGCTCGGCCTGGGAGGTCCGATCGGGGATGGCAATCAGTACATGTCCTGGATCCACCGGGACGACGAGGTCGGGATCCTTCTCTGGTGCCTCGAGAACGAGGCTGTATCGGGGCCGGTCAACGGGACCGCGCCCAACCCGGTCACCAACCGTGAATTCGCAAAGGAGCTGGGTCGGGCGGTCAAGCGCCCGGCCGTGGTCCCGATACCGGGATTTGCCCTGGGTGCCCTGAGGGGTCCGGAATTCGCGAAGGTCCTCCAGGAGGGTCAGCGGGTCTACCCGAGGGTCGCGATCGACGGTGGCTATGAGTTCAAGCAGCCGGACCTCGCCGGGGCCCTGGCGAACCTCCTTCGCTAGCCCCGGTCGGGGCCTTCAGCCGAAGAGGATCTCGGCTTCGCGATAGATCTCGGGGGGGACGGTCTTCAGCTCCTCCACCGCTTCGGCGATCGGAACCATCTCGATCGCAGTACCCCTGAGCGCGGTCATCATCCCCCACTCCGACTTCTCGACCGCCTCGACCGCGCGTAGCCCGAAACGGGTCGCCAGCACCCGATCGAAAGCGGTCGGTGTCCCTCCCCGCTGGACGTGACCCAGGACGGTCGCTCGGGCCTCCTTGCCGGTTCGTTCCTCGATCTCCGACTCGAGCCAGTGGGCCACTCCACCCAGTCGGACGTGACCGAAGGCATCGGTCTGGGCATCGTCCTGATCCGGAAAGCCCCCTTTTGGCCGGGCGCCCTCGGCAACCACGACGATCGGGGCGAAACGGTCCCGGAACCTTTCCTCGATGTAGCCGCAGACCCGGTCGAGGTCGAACTCGACCTCGGGGATCAGGATCACGTTCGCACCTCCTGCGATCCCGGAATGGAGGGCAATCCAGCCGGCGTGCCGCCCCATGACCTCGACGATCAGGACCCGGTGGTGGCTCTCGGCCGTGGTGTGGAGACGGTCGATCGCCTCCATCGCGATGTTGACCGCGGTATCGAAGCCGAAGGTGTAGTCGGTCGCCCCGAGGTCGTTGTCGATCGTCTTCGGAACCCCGATGACACCGAAGCCGGTGTCGGAGAGCTGCCGGGCCACCCCGAGGGTGTCCTCTCCGCCGATTGCGATCAGGGCCTCCACCCCATCCTCATCGAAGGTCTTCCGCACGCGATCGAATCCATCCTCGGTCGATGCCGGGTTGGTCCTCGAGGTGCCGAGGATCGTCCCGCCCCGAGGAAGGATCCCCCTTACCTGGTCCACCCCGAGCTCGAACCGGTCACCCTCGAGGGGACCACGCCATCCGTCCCGATACCCGACGAACTCGAAGCCGAACTCCCGGGTGCCACGCCGGACGACTGCCCGGATGACTGCGTTTAGACCCGGGCAGTCCCCGCCGCCGGTGAGGACTCCGACCTTCAAGCCTTCAGGGCCTGAACCGCTCAGGCAGGAGCGGCTTCGCCTTGTGGAGGAGCGGCTCCAGGACCTTGATCACGATCCCGGTGAAGAAGACCCCGAAGAAGACGAGTCCGGCGACCGGGCCACCCTGGCCTAGCGTGTACGAGACGAGCGCCAGGGCGAGGGCAAGAAAGAATGAAACGGGAAGGACCATGTGGGCCGATCCTACCGAAGCCCGTCCCGGCCGGAATCGGCCATCGCGGCCAGGGTCTGGTCGAGGACCTCGGCGACTGCAGGTGGTCCACCCTCGCCGGCCAGCGCGACCAGCCTCGATCCGATGATCACCCCGTCGGCAAATCGACCCACCTCCGCAGCCTGCTCACCGGTCCCGATCCCGAATCCGACCGCCACCGGGGCCGGTGACTGATCCGAAACCTCCCTGACGAGGTCGGCGAGGTGGGCCGGAAGACGCTCCCTCGCACCGGTCGTGCCGACGTCCGAAACCAGGTAGACGAACCCGGAGGCCGTCTCGAGGATCTCCCGACGTCGCTCGCCGGTGGTGGTCGGCGCGACGAGGGGAACGGCGGCAAGGCCTGCATTGGCGAGCTCGGTCCGGATCGATTCGTCGGTTCCGAGGGGAAGGTCGGGAATGACTACGCCTGACACCCCGGCCGCCGCAACCTGCCTCGCGAATTCGGCCGGACCGCCACCGCCGATGACCAGGCCGGAGTAGGCGAGCAGGATCACCGGAACCCGCTCGGAGATGGAGGATGCGACCCCCAGGACCTCCTCCACGCCGACCCCGTTACCGAGGGCAACGGTTGCGGCCTCCTGGATCACCGGACCGTCGGCGAGGGGGTCGGAGTACGGAATCCCGATCTCGACCAGGTCGGCGCCGGCATCGACGTAGGCCGACGCGATTTCGAGCGAAGTCGGGAGATCGGGATAGCCACCCATCAGGTAGGGCATCAGGGCGGCACGACCCTGCTGGCTCGCCGCCTCGAAGGCTGCGGAAACCCTCTCGGGACCCCGGTCAGCCAAGGTCGGATCCGAGGACTTCGGCGAGGTCCTTGTCGCCACGCCCCGAGAGCGAGACGACGTCGAAGCCTTCCCCACCGATCCGGCCATCACCGCCGATCCAGGCGAAGGCATGAGCGGTCTCGAGCGCCGGGATGATTCCCTCGATTCGACTCAGTTCGCGGAATGCATCGAGCGCATCAGAGTCGGTGACCGAGACGTACTCGGCCCGTCCCGAGTCCCTCAGCCAGGCGTGCTCTGGACCGACCCCCGGGTAGTCGAGGCCGGCCGAGACGGAGTGAGCCTCCTCGATCTGACCCTCGGTATCGGCGATCACCGCTGAGAGCGATCCGTGCAGGACCGCGGTCCGGCCGGCGGCGAGTGGTGCGCCGTGCGGGCCGGAGGCGATTCCCTCGCCGGCTGCCTCGACGCCGACCAGCTTGACCTCCGGGTCGTCGAGGAAGGCGGCAAATATCCCCATCGCGTTCGAACCACCGCCGACGCACGCGACCACCCGATCCGGGAGGCTGCCCTCGGCCTCGAGCGACTGCTCGCGGGCCTCGTCCCCGATCACCCGCTGGAGGTCCCGGACCAGGTCCGGGAAGGGATGGGGTCCGACGACCGACCCGATCACGTAGTGGGTCGTCGCAACGTTTGCGACCCAGTCCCTGATCGCGGCGCTGACCGCCTCCTTGAGGGTCCGGGCACCGGCCTCGACCGGAACGACCTCGGCCCCGAGCAGCCCCATCCGCTCGACATTCGGACGTTGGCGACGGATGTCCTCGCTCCCCATGTAGACGACGCACTCGACGTCGAGCAGCGCACAGGCAGTTGCGGTGGCGACCCCGTGCTGACCTGCGCCAGTCTCGGCGATCACCCGTTGCTTGCCCATCCGGCGGGCGAGCAGCACCTGACCGATCGCGTTGTTGATCTTGTGGGCTCCCGTGTGGGCCAGGTCCTCACGCTTCAGGTAGGTCTTCCGGCCGCACCTCTCGCTCAGGCTCTCGGCCAGGTAGAGGGGTGTCGGGCGCCCGATGTAGTCGCGTCGGAGCAACTCCAGCCGGGCGATGAAGTCGGGGTCCCCAGAGGCTTCTTCCCAGGCGTCGGCCAGTTCGTCGAGGGCCGGGATCAGGGTCTCGGGTACGTACCGGCCGCCATAGGGCCCGAATCGTCCCGGATCGGCGGCTCCGCCGTTGCCTTTGGCAGCCGGACTCATTCGGCCACCACCGGGGCACCCTGGGCGGCCTCGATGAACTCGGCCATCAGGGCGTGGTCCTTGATCCCGGGCTTCACTTCGACCCCACTGGCCACGTCGACTGCGTCAGGCCTGGCCGTCTCGATCGCCAGGCCGACATTCCCGGGGTCTAGGCCCCCGGCGAGGATGAAGGGAATACCGGTGTGGTGGTTGGCGAGGAGCTCCCAGTCGAAAACCTGTCCGGTCCCGCCACGGAGCCCCCCTCGGCGGCTGTCGAAGAGGTGCCAGGCCGTACGGAAGGGTTCGGCGCGGTGGAGGTCGGCGGCACTCGAGACGTGAATCGCCTTGATCACCGGACAGCCGGTCCGGCGAGCCACTTCGGTACAGAATGCCGGCCCCTCCTCACCGCTCAGCTGGACCATGGTCAGGCTCGCGTTCCCGGCAGCATCGACGACCCGTTCGAGGCTCGGGTTGACGAAGACGCCCACCACCTCACACTTCCTCTTCATCGCGGCGCCGATCACCGCGGCATCCGAATACTTGACCGACCTCGGACTCTTCCGATGGTGCACGAGGCCGATCGCCCAGGCTCCGAGCCTGGCCGCCTCTTCGGCGTCCTCGAGACGCGTTATCCCGCAGAACTTGACCCTCATCAGGGAAAGGGTAAGTCACCGAGGGATCGGTGACCTGTGGGGGGTACGACCGGTCGGCAGCCGCCGGACGGCTCAGGGGCGGTCGCCGAGCTCGACCTCGACCGTGGTTTCGCCGCCGTCACGAACGACGACCAGCTCGACCGTGTCCCCCACCTCGAGGTCATCGATCACCCTGGTGATGTCGGCCATGGTCGGCTCGTCCACCCTGTCGAACCGGACGATCAGGTCCCCGGCGCCGTCGCCCGCACCCTCCAGGCCGGCCCGGTCTGCCGGACCGCCCGGCACCACCTGTTCGACCAGGACACCGTCCCGATCGGGCAGGCGATCGGATCCGGAGGAATCGCTGCCGGAATAGTCCCGACCGGAAATCCCGAGCCAGGGGTGCTCGACCTCGCCGGTTTCGCGTATCTGGCCAACGACGTCCTCGACCGTGTTCGAGGGAACGGCGAAGCCGATCCCGACGTTTCCGTTGGAACCGCCTCCGGTGGCTATCTGGGAGTTGACCCCGATCACCCGACCGTCGCGGTCGAGCAATGGTCCCCCGGAATTGCCGGGGTTGATCGCGGCATCGGTCTGGATCACGTCCGGGATCGTGTAGGCATCGGTGGCCGTTATCTCTCGCTGGAGGGCCGAGACGATCCCGGTCGTCACCGTCTTCTCCAGACCAAAGGGATTGCCGATCGCGACTACGGGGTCGCCGACCTGAACCTCATCGGAATCGGCCAGCTCGAGAGGATCGAGGGCCTCGGCAGGGGCATCTACTTCGAGGAGTGCCAGGTCGGAGGATGGGTCGGCCCCAACGACCGTTGCCTCATAATCCTCGTCACCGAGCCTGACCGTGACCGAGGATGCCCCTTGAACGACGTGGTTGTTGGTCACCATCGAGCCGTCCCGATCGATCACGAATCCGGTTCCGGTCGCCTCGCCCTGGCTCGAGCCGCCGAACGGGGAGTAGGGCGTGCCCTGGCTTTCGATGGTTGCCGAGATGAATCCGATCCCGGCCTCTGTGTCGCGGTAGATCCGGTTGACCTCGTTTGCCTGGTCATCCGACCCGGCGGAGCCGGTAGCCAGGCTCGCCACCGTGCCGGGCCCGGATCCGCCTCCATCACGCTGCGGGATCACCCCGGCCGATACGACCAGGAAGGCCACCAGGGCGACAACGGCACCGCCGACTGCGGCCGCGAGGAGTAGTTCGGTGAAGCGTGTCCGTCCGGAGTTCAAATCGGCGAAAGCCTTGCAGTCGCCGCTTGGCGAAAGCTAAGGACGGCCCCAAGGTTGCCTAAATCGATCCGGGGATGGACCGCTGGTTCAGGGAAGTTCGTGCTCGGTCGTTTCGTCCGAGGCTGCCGCAAACTCCCTGACCAGTGTCTCGGGATCGTCCGAGCGCATCAGGCTCTCACCGATCAGCGCCCCATCGACCCCGATCCTTTCCAGCTCGGCGAGCTGGTCTCGTTGGGATATACCGCTCTCCGAGACGACCGTCGTCCCGGTGGGGACGTCGGGCATCAGCTCGTAGGTGGTCGCCACGTCGACCTCACCGGTGTCGAGGTTCCGGTTGTTGATCCCGATCACCTCGGCACCGCTCTCGAGGGCCCTGGTCAGGTCATCTTCGTCGTGGACCTCGACCAGGCAGTCGAGGTCCAGTTGGGCTGCCTCGGCCTGGAACTCATCGAGTCGGCTGTCCTTGAGCACGGTCGCGATCAGCAACACGGCATCGGCACCAGCGGCCGCAGACTCGGTCAGCTGGTAGGGATCGACGATGAAGTCCTTGCGGAGGATCGGCAGGCCGGAGCTCTCCCGTGCGAGGGCAAGGTCTTCGAGTCCTCCCCCGAAATTCGACCGATCGGTCAGGACCGAGAGCGCGGCTGCTCCGCCTGCTTCATAGGCCTGTACCTGGGCAGCCAGATCGCGGTCTGGCGCGATCGGGCCGGCACTCGGCGAATGCCGTTTGAACTCGCAGATCAGGGAGATGCCCGGCGTGGCCAGCGCTTCACTGAACGGGCGGTCCTGGTCGCGGGCGGCCAGACGTTCCTCCAGTTCCTCGATCGGAACTGCCTGGCGACGCTCCTCAACACCGGCCTGGGCCGAATCGATCAGTTGGTCGAGTAGAGCCACGTCCTTCCGGGACCCTATCGCCCCGGTCCTGACTCGACCAGGCGTTCGAGCACCCGGGCCGCCGCTCCCGAGTCGATCGACTCGGTGGCGATCGGAATCGCATCGGCGAGCGTCTCGGCCCGCCCCGCCACGAAGATCGCCGCTGCCGCATTGGCGACCGCGAAGTCGCGTCCGGCCGAGTCCTCACCGGAAAGGATCCTCCGGGTCGCCTCCGCATTCTCTGCCGGGGTCCCGCCAGCCAACTCGTCGGGGCTGGCCTCTCGGAGGCCCAGCCCGGACGGCTCGACCGACCACTCCTCGATCTCGCCCTCCCTCACCTCGAAGATCCGGGTGGGGGCGGTCAGGGCTATCTCGTCGGTTCCGTCTTCGGCCGAAACGACCAGGGCGTGTTCCGAGCCGAGGGTCGAAAGGGCGCCCGCGACCGTCTCCTGGAACTCCCGATCGGATACGCCGACGACCTGGCGCTTCGCCGCGGCAGGGTTGGTGAGGGGTCCGAGCAGGTTGAAGGCGGTGCGAACACCGAGCGCCTTCCGCACGGGAACCACGTACCGGGTCGCCTCGTGATGGAGCGGGGCGAACATGAAGCCGAAACCGACCTGGTCGATCGAGGCGGCGATCTCTTCGGGAGTGAGGTCGATAGGGACACCCAGCTCTTCGAGGAGGTCGGCCGATCCGCAGAGGCTGGTGTTCGAGCGGTTGCCGTGCTTTGCGACGGCACAGCCCGCCCCGGCCGCGACCAGCGCCGCGATCGTCGAGGCATTGATCGTCGAGGGCCCCCCACCGGTGCCTGCGGTGTCGACGACGTCCTGCCTCTCGGGGGAGACGGGGGTCGCCAGTCGCCGCATCGTTCGGGCCATCCCGGCGAGTTCCTCGACCGTCTCCCCCTTCGTCCGGAGGGCGATCAGGAAGCCGGCAGTCTGGACTTCGTCGGCCCCACCCTCCATGATCACCGTCAGGACCGACTCGACCTCGCCGGCTTCGAGATCCTCCCCCGAGGCGAGCCGGTCGATTGCCCGGGTCAACACCTGATCAGGCATCCGCTGAACCCCCGAGGAAGTTCGCGATCATCTGCCTGCCTTCAGGGGTGAGGATCGACTCGGGGTGGAACTGGACCCCTTCAGCGGGGAGTTCCCGATGGCGGACCGCCATCACGATCCCGTCGTACTCCGAGCTGACCTCGAGTTCCCCGGGCAGATCGGGATCGGCGACCAGCGAGTGGTAGCGGCCGACCACCATCGGATTCGGAAGGCCGGCGAAGATGGTCCGGCCGTCGTGCGGGACCTCTGCCGACTTGCCGTGGATCGGTTCCGCCCTGACCACGGTTCCACCGAACGCCTCGACCAATGCCTGGTGACCGAGGCAGACCCCGAGGACGGGTACACCGGCCCGGGCGAAAGCCGCGATCGCCTCAGTCGAAAGCCCGGCCTCCGAGGGCGTACACGGCCCCGGTGAGACCACCACCCGGTCGAACTCACCCGCGAGAAGCTCCTCGACCGACGCCTGGTCGTTCCTCACGACCTCCACGGTCGCACCGAGTTCCCCCAGGTACTGGACCAGGTTGAAGGTGAACGAGTCGTAGTTGTCGATCACAAGGACCTTCATTGCATCTCCCCGATCAAGGCCACTCCGGGTTCCGGCAGGCCATCTCGACCGCCCTGAACATCGCCGTCGCCTTGTCGACCGACTCCTGGTACTCCCGCTCCGGCACGGCGTCTGCGACCGTGCCACCGCCGGACTGGACGTACACCTTCCCGTCGCGGACGACCGCGGTCCGGATGTGGATGGCCGTGTCGAGGTCGCCGTTCCAGGAGAGGTATCCGACCGCGCCACCGTAAGGCCCACGCTTGACCGGCTCGACCTCATCGATGATCTCCATCGCCCTAACCTTGGGGGCCCCGGAGAGGGTCCCGGCAGGCAGGGCGGCGCGGAGCACGTCCAGCGCCCCGAGTCCCTCCCTGAGGAGCCCGGTCACACGGCTGACGATGTGCATCACGTGGGAGTAGTACTCGACGACCATCAGCTCCTCGACCTCGACCGTTCCGTAACGGGAGACCCGGCCGATGTCGTTGCGGGCCAAGTCGACCAGCATCACGTGCTCGGCCCGTTCCTTCGGGTCCGAGACGAGCCGCTCGGCCAGGTCGGCATCCTCGGCGGGGCCCTCCCCCCTCGGCGCCGTCCCGGCGATCGGCCTGATCTCCACCCGCTCCCCGGTCACCTTGAGCAGCGGCTCCGGCGAAGTACCCGCGATCTGGAAATCACCGAACTCGATGAAGTACATGTAGGGCGAAGGGTTGATTCCCCTCAGCGCCCTGTAGATCGAGAACGCCTCGCACCGCTGTTCGGCCGAGAACCGCTGGGACGGGACGACCTGGAAGGCGTCCCCAGCCCGGATGTACTCGATTATCCGACCGACCACGGCTTCGAACTCCTCCCTCTCCATGTTCGATTCGAACGGGGCCGGCTCGACCATCGCCGGCTCGGGACCGGCGGGGACCGGCTCGGCCAGGCGCTGCCTGAGCGACTCGATCCGGCCAGCTGCCTCCTCCCAGGCCTCGTCGATGCCCTCCTCCCCGACGAATGCGCAGGCAAGGATGGTCATCTGGTTGTGCAGGTGGTCGAAGGCGATCAGGGCATCGGTGACCAGGAGTGCCAGGTCGGGAAGCTCGAGTGGATCGGGATTCGGCTCGCCGAGGGACTCGACAGTCCTGACCAGGTCGTAACCGAAGATTCCCACGGCACCTCCGGCGAAGGGCGGCAGGCCGGGAACCTCGGCAACCCGAAAACCGGCCATGTAGTCGGCTACAGCGGCGTAGGGGTCGGGGGCCGGCACGGTCGAGCTCGGCTCGGCATCCGGACCACCCTCCCCGACCTCGAATTCGAGCAGCTCACCATCGATCCACCGGAGGACCGAGCGGGGCTCGACCCCGACGAACGAATACCGCCCGACCTGCCCCCGCTCGGCCGATTCGAGCAGGAAGCATGGCCCCTCGCCACGCAGCTTCATCAGGGCCGAAACCGGGGTTTCGCGATCTTCGGTGAAGGTCAGCGCGACCGGGATCACGTTGGCCTCTCCGGCCAGCGAGCGGGCTTCCTCCAGGGTCGGACTGAGCCGGTCTCGAAGCTCAGGAACGGCGGCCATTGAGAACCTCCAGCGCCCGGTCGAGACCGATCCCGCGGGTCTCCAGCAGGACGGCGAGGTGGTAGAGGAGGTCGGCCGCCTCCTCGGCGACCCGCTGGTCATCCTCGCCCCGGACGGCCTCGATGGTCTCCCCGGCCTCCTCGGTCACTTTCGCCGCGGCCAGTTCGGGATCGCCCAGGAGTCGGGCGGTGTAGCTCTCCGACGGATCGGCCTGCCTGCGTTCGAGGATCACCCGGGCCAGGGCACCGAGTGCCTCGCCGGTGGCGGGATCGGGCTCGGTCCCGTCTTCGAGCCGACGGTAAAAGCAGGTCCGCTCGCCGGTATGGCAGGCCGGACCGGCCGGTTCGACCAGCGCAAGGAGCGAATCCCCGTCGCAGTCGATTCTGAGTTCGACCAGTCGGAGGACGTTTCCAGAGCTCTCGCCCTTCCGCCAGAGTTCCCCGCGGCTCCTGCTGAAGAAGTGGACCTCCCCGGTCTCGACCGTCCTGTCGAGGGCTTCACGATTCATCCAGGCAAGCATCAGGACCTCACCCGTGAGCGAGTCCTGGGCGATGCAGGGAACGAGGCCCTCGGGCCCGAACACGACCTCCGGCGCCGACACGGTTACGGGGCCCCTGTGCCCTCATCGCCGGCCGGAGCCGGCTCGACCTCGACCTCCTGGAGCAGGTCGAGGTACCACTGGCCATCGACCCTGGTCAGGTTCGCTTCGCCGGCCGTCCCGCTGAATCGGACCCGGGCTGCGTCGTTCCCCTCGAAGGCGATCCCGGTGATCCGGAGCCTCCGGGACTGGTCGGACCCGGCGATCACCTTCTCGGTCTCGGCCCTGCAGCGAGCGGGCGATCCAAAGGTGTCGGCAACGCTCTCGGGAGTGAACACGGCGCACCAGGCCGCTGCGTCCCGTTCGGCAACCGCGGTGTTGATCTCCGCGACGAGGGCTTTGATCTCGGCCCTGTCCGCCTGACGGGGGCTTTCGTCGTCACCACCGCAGCCACTGAGGAAGATCCCACCGACAAGCATCGCTCCCGTGAGGAGCGCCAGTGGGAGGCGAGGTCGCCTTTCCTTCCCGGACAGCTGAACCATGCCCTGATCCTACGCCGTAGGCGAAATCACTCGATCCCGAGACGGTCGAGCAATTCATCGTCCCGACGCCACCGGCCCGGGTACCTGACCTCGAGGTCGAGGAAGACCTTGCCACCCAGATCCCGCTCGATCGCCTTGCGGGCGGCAGTGCCGATCTCCTGGATCTTCTTGCCGCCCTTGCCGATCAGGATCCCCTTCTGCGATTCGGACTCGACCCAGACCTCGGCCCGAATCTCGGTCAACCCGTCGTCCCGCTCCGTGATCGAGACGACCCTGACCTCGACCGAGTGCGGTACCTCCTGGCGGGTCCGGACCAGCACCTCTCCCCTGACCAGTTCGGCCAGGCGTGTTTCGAGGGGCTGGTCGGTCCGCTCGCCCGGTGGGTAGAAGAATGGCCCCTCGGGCATCAGCTCTCCAAGTCCGCCGATCAAAGCCTCGACACCCTCGCCGGTCTTCGCGCTGATCGGGAAGACTTCGCGAATCCCCTCGAGTGATGCGGCCTCCTCGAGAACCGGGACCACCTCCCGTCCGACCAGGTCCGACTTGTTGACCGCGCAGACGACAGGGACGTCCGGACTCGAGGCGAGGATCGCCGACGCGATGTAGCGGTCCCCGGCTCCGATTCCCTCGGTGGCATCGACCACGAGGAGGGCAACATCGGCATCGGCCAGCTCCTTCTCGACCCGCCGCTGCATCCGACCGGTCAGCGAATCACGGGGGCGCTGGACCCCGGGCAGGTCGACGAGGACGATCTGGGTGTCGGTGACGGGGTCGGTGACGACCCCCCGGATCGCCCTCCGGGTCGTCTGGGGTCTGATCGAGCTGATCGAGACGTTCGTGCCGACCATGCGGTTGACCAGGGTGCTCTTGCCGACGTTCGGTCGGCCTGCCAGGCCGACAAAGCCCGCCCGCGGCCCACCGTCAGCCACGAAGGGCTCCCGTGATCTCGTCCTGGGTGGCGAGCATCTCGCCGTCATCGTTCTCGTGGTCGTAGCCCAGGAGGTGGAGCACACCGTGGACGACTGCCTCGTCGAGGTCCTCGCACTCCTCCTCGCAGACGAAGACGTCACCCAGTTCCCGGGGACCGGGTGCGTCGCCGTCGGGGTCGATCGGGAAGGAGAGGACGTCGGTCGGACTGTCGATCCCCCGATGCTCGAGGTTGAGCTCGCGCATCCCCGTCGGATCGAGCTCGACCACCGCCAGATGGGAGTCCGGTACCCCGACGTGTTCGAGGGTCACCCGCACGGCCGGCCTCAGGCGGGCCGGCACGTCCTCGAGCCCCTCACTCATTCCGGCTTTCCCTGGGTCGGAAGGTCGGCGTAGGCGGCGACGATCCGCTGGACGAGGTGGTGGCGGACAACGTCCTCGCCACCGAATCGGATGAAGCGGACGTCTTCGACCCCCTCGAGTACCTCGCTGACCGTGACCAGGCCGGACTTGCGCTCACTCGGCAGGTCGATCTGGGTCACGTCGCCGGTCACCACCATCTTCGAGTTGTAGCCAAGCCTGGTCAGGAACATCTTCATCTGCTCGGGAGTCGTGTTCTGAGCCTCGTCGAGGATGATGAAGGCGTCGTTCAGGGTGCGGCCACGCATGAAGGCGAGTGGCGCCACCTCGATCACCCCGCTGGCGAAAAAGGCATTGACCCGGTCGGGGTCGAGCATGTCGTAGAGCGCGTCGAACAGCGGGCGGAGGTAGGGGTCGACCTTCGCCTGGAGGTCCCCGGGAAGGAAGCCGAGGCTCTCACCCGCCTCGACCGCCGGCCTGGTCTGGATTATCCGCTGGACGTCCCCCTTGACCAGGGCCGAGGCCGCCATTGCGACCGCGAGGAAGGTCTTGCCGGTGCCGGCGGGGCCGATCCCGAAAGTGATCGTCTCGCTCCGTATCGAGTCGACGTACTCCTTCTGGGTGGCAGTCCTGGGCATCACCTTCTTGCCCCGGTGCTCCCAGACCAGGTCCTCCAGCACCTCGCTCGGATCCTGGTCGGCCCGGAGCGCACTCTCGACCGAATCGAGAGTCGACGGGTCGACCTCATGGCCGTCCTGAATCAGGCCGACCATCTCATCCACAAGGCGAGCCGCCTCGTCCATCTCGGATTCGTCGCCCTCGAGGGTGAGCTGGTTCCCCCTCAGGTGCACCCGGCTGGTCGTCCTATCCCTCAAGGCGCGCAAGCCCGAGTCCCCCGAACCGGCGAGTTCCGCGGCCACCTCGTTCTCGAGGTTCAGCGTCCTACGCGCCAAGCCGTTCCCGCACCGCCGTGCTCAACCTCTGGCCGTCGGCCCTGCCGGCCGCGCGTTCCTTGAGCAGTCCCATCACCTTGCCCATGTCGGACGGCCCTTCGGCCCCGGTCTCGATCACGGCCTGATCGACCATCTCGGCGAGCTCGGCATCGTCGAGCTGCGCCGGTAGGTACCCGCCGATCAGCTCGGCCTCGTAGCGCTCATCGGCGGCCTGTTCGTCCCGGCCGGCCTCCTCGTAGGCCTCCGCAGCCTCGAGCCGCTTCTTCTGTTCACGCTGGAGGGCCGCGAGTTCATCGCCCTTGCCGAGCTTTACCTCCTGCTGGAGGACGTCCTGGATCATCCTCAGCGCAGCGGCTTTCCGGCGGTCGCCCTCCTTGAGGGCCGCCTGTGCATCTGCCTTGACCGTCTCGGCGATCACTCCCGAAGCGGAGCGGCAGAGGGTGCCAGAGACCCGAGGGTGCCCGGGTTTGACCCGGTCACGGTACGTCCACCCGCTCCACCCGCCCGACCAGGGGAAGCTGGAGGAACCGGGTTCCCAGTTCGACGAAGGAATCGACCTCCCCGGTGACCAGGAAGTGGTAGCCACCCTCACGGTCCCCCGGGGCGAGGTTGCCCGATCCTGCGAGGGTCCGCTGGACGACCGCCGCGATCGCGTGGCCGGCCGAGACGAGGCGGACGTCACGACCGAGGAGACGCTGGAGCATCGGGGCGACCAGCGGGTAGTGGGTGCAGCCGAGGATCAGGGTGTCGACCCTGGCCTCGCGAAGCGGTCGGCAGTAACCCCTGACCGTGTCGAGGACCTCGTCGTCGAACGGCTGGCCGCGTTGGATGATCGAGGCGAGGTCGGGCGCCTCCACCTCGGTCACCACGAGAGGCCGGCCGACGCCCACGAGCGCCTTCCGGTAGGCCCCGCTGGAGACCGTTGCCGGCGTCGCGAGGACACCGATCCGACCCGAGTCGGAGATCGAGGCGGCGATCTCGGCCTCGGGACCGATCACGGTCACGGTGTCGACCCCTTCGCCGGCGGCGAGCTCGGTGATCGAATCAGCGGCGGCCGCCGTTGCCGAATTGCAGGCGACGACGAGGAGGCTTACCCCCCTGTCGAGCATGTAGCGGGTCACCTCGGCGGTCCGTTGGCGGAGCTCCTCCCTGGACTTGGTGCCGTAGGGAAATTGCCCGCTATCCCCGAGGTAGAGGAAGTCCTCACCCGGAAGCGAGATCAGGCACTCATGGAGGACCGTGAGGCCTCCGACGCCCGAGTCGATCAGGCCGATCGGACGGCCCGTGCCGCGTCCCGCGCTTGTCTGCTTGACCTGGTTCACGATTCGAGGAGAAGGCCCGACCAGCCTTCTGACTCCCCGGTTGCCGTCGCTTTGAATCCGAGGCTCCCGAACGAATCCCCGACCCTTTCACGCTCGGCCGCGAGGAAGCCCGAACAGGCGATCCTGGCGGGGAGTTTGCCGTCAGCGAGGCGCCCGGCAAGGGTGGTCAGCAGCGGTCCGGTCAGGTTGGCCACAAAAGTCACGGCCTCCGGCAATGGGTCGGACCTGAGGTCGAACTCGGAGACGACCGGTTCCGTGCGGTTCAGGGAAGCGTTTGCCCCGGTTGCCTCGACCGCCGCGCGCTCGCTATCGAGCGCGAGCACCGGATCGAAGCCGAGCCGGGCTGCTGCAATCGCGAGCACTCCCGAACCGGTGCCAATGTCGGCGAGGACACCCCCGGCCTCGCCGCGCTCGGCGAGGTCCAGGAGGAATGAGAGACAGATCCGGGTGGTCGGGTGGGCTCCGGTTCCAAAAGCCATCCCGGGGTCGATCACCACGGCCTCCCCACCCGGAGTCTCGGACCAGGGCGGCCCGATCCAGATAGAGCTCCCACCGCTCGAGGAAGCGACGGTTACCGGGCGATGGAACTCCTTCCACCTCGTCTCCCAGCCCTCGTCGACCCTGGAGGAAGAGAGCGCGACCCTGGATCCGCCCAGGCTGGCTTCCAGCTCCCCGACCTCGGGCAGTTCCCCCTCCGCTCCGTAGATCGCGAACTCGACCGAGTCGCCGTCGTCGACCTGCTCCACCCCTCCCGGGGCGAGGACGGAGAGCTCGGCGAGCACGAACTCGGCCTGCTCGTGCTGGCAGCGGACGGAGAGCCTGATCAAGCTAGCCCCGACCCTGGCGCCACCGTCTGAGCCGGGAGACGAACGAACCACCCGCCTGCTCACGGTTCTCGTCGGTGAGGCTTTCGTCGAGACGAGCCGCGAGTTCACGCTGCCCTTCATCGAGGGCACCGGGCACCAGGACGTCGAAGAGGATTCGGTGGTCACCGCGCATGGTGGAATCGCCGAGCTCGGGAAGGCCGTGCCCCCGGAGGCGCTTCTCGGCACCTGGCTGGGTCCCGGGCTCTACCTCGACCTCGACCGGTCCGTCGATCGTCTCGACTTCGATCTCGCCTCCGAGCATCGCCCGGGTCGCGTCGATCGTGGCCGCCGAGACCAGGTCGCGACCGTCGCGGGTGAAGCGGTCGTCGACCAGCTCGACCGTCACGTAGAGATCGCCCGAGTGGGCGCCCGGTTCACCGGCATGACCGGCGCCCGCAACCCGGATGCTCTGGTCGTCCTCGATCCCGGGCGGGATGGTCACCTTCCACGCCTTCCGGGTGTGCTTGCGGCCGAGCCCCGAGCACTCCCTGCAGGGTGACTCTGCGGCCCGTCCGCCGCCTCCGCAGGCAGGGCACGGGCTCGCCCGGACGATCCGCCCGAACGGGGTCGAGGCGACCGACCTGCGTTCGCCGGAGCCACCGCACTCGGGGCATTCGGTGATCGGGGTCCCGGGTTCGGCCCCGTTGCCCCTGCAGTCCGGGCAGGTGTCGACCGCCTCGAACTCGACCTCACGCTCGGCCCCCTCGAGCACGTCGTCGAGGGTTATTCGCTCCCGCACCGCGACATCGGCTCCCGGAGCCGGACCACGCTGGCCGAACCCCGAGCCACCGAAGAAGGCGCTGAACAGGTCCTCGAACGATCCAAAGGAGGCACTGCGAGGGTCGAAGCCCGAGCTGCGCAGGCCTTCCGGACCGAACCGGTCGTAGGTGTTTCGACGTTCCTGGTCAGAGAGGACTTCGTAGGCCTCGGCTGCCTCCTTGAACTTCTCCTCGGCCTGCGGATCATGGTCGTTGACGTCCGGGTGGAGCTCCCGGGCGATCTGGCGAAAGGCCCGCTTGATCTCGCTGTCGGATGCGTCCCGGCCGACGCCGAGGACTTCGTAGTAGTCCCGAACGGTCATCCGTAGACGTGCTCGAAGTATCGCGAGAGTTCCCTCGATGCCTCACGGACGGCCGCTATGGCGGTCTCGTAATCCATCCTCGTCGGCCCGACCACGCCGACCGATCCGAGGTTCCGGTGGGGCAGGCCGTAATTGGCCCCAACGACGCTGACCGAACGGAGTTCCGGCCGGGGGTTCTCCCCTCCGATCCAGAGGAAGACCGAGCGCTCGTCGATCGCCGAACGCATCATCCCGAGCACCGCTGCACGCTGCTCGAGTGCGGTCATCAGGCGATCGACCTCGGGCAGGTCGGCCGCCCGCCCGGACTCGAGAAGCCTGCCCGTACCCTCGATGTAGAGAGCCGGTTCATCGGTCCGTTCGAGGTCGAACACGGCCGGCGCCAGCCGTCCGAGGAACTCGGACTCGGCCCTCCCGAGGGTCGGCTCGGAGAGCAACGAGGCGATCCTCCGTGCCCCGACGTCGGTCCCGGCAAGGACCTCGTTCAGGTAGCTCGATGCCCACTCGACCAGTCCCGGATCGACGTCCGAAGGGAAGGTGAATGCCCGCTTGGTCACGTCGCCGGCCGAGCTGATCACCACGACCATGACGGTGTCGGGACGGAGAAGCAGGGCCTCGACCCTGTGGATCGTCGCGGTACCGATCGGCGGAGCGACCACGAGAGCGAGCAGGTCGGTCATCTGGGAGAGGGCCGCGGTCGCCTCCCGCATCGCGGCATCAGCCTCTTCCCGGAGCCGGAGCAGGTCGAGTCCGACCGGCTCTGCCGGAGTCCGCTCGACTTCCGAAGCGAGCGCCTCCACGTACTCCCGATAACCGCGATCCGTCGGGACCCTCCCGGCGGAAGTGTGAGGGTGACTCAGGCAGCCCTGCTCCTCGAGCGCAGCGAGCTCGGCCCGGACGGTCGAGGGGCTGCAGTCGAGCCGGGGTGATGAAGCGATCGCCTTCGATCCGACCGGACGGCCGGTCTCGAGGTATTTCTCGACGACGAGGCCGAGCACGGTCTCCTGGCGGGCTGAGAGCACGTCCTGGATTCTACGGCCGGTCGTTGCCGGGTTGGCAACGCAGACCGCTGGGGTTTCAGGCGCGGACCGTAGCGGTCGAGTTCCGGATGACCTCGCGGTCGCCCTGGGTCGCTACGAGGTCGAGCTCGACCCGATCGCCCTCGACCGCGGTCACGGTCCCGGTGACAGAGATCTCCTCCTCGGGGAAGCCCATCCCGCGGAACTGGACCGAGAGTGACCCGAGCCGACGGGGGTCCCCACCGGCGAAGTCCGTTGCCGCCTTCGAGACGAGCCCCATCATGTAGAGCCCGTGGAGGATCGCACCGGGCAGGCCGACCGACTTGGCGAACTCCGGGTCGACGTGGATCGGGTTGAAGTCACCCGACGCCCCGGCATACCGAACCGGCAGGTACCGGTCGGGGGTTACGGTGAGGCCCGGGATGGTCTCGCCCTCGGAAGCCGGGGAGGACATCACTCTCCCCTCACGATGTTGGTCCAGATGCCACGGACGGTCTCGGCGCCTTCCCCGTTGACCGAGACCGACTCGAATACGTAGAAGCCCTTGCCGTCGCGCTCCTCGATCGAGGCGCAGGTGGCGGTGGTCGTGATCAGGTCCCCCGAACAGACCGGCTCGGACCAGTCGAAGCTCTGGGCACCGTGGACCATTCGGGCGAAGGCCATTCCGACCTCGGGGTCGAAGATCGCCGGGGCCATCGCCCCGGCCGAATAGACGACGCAGAACATCGGCGGGGCAACGACGTCCCTGAAGCCCGCCTCGCGAGCGGCCCCGGGGTCGAGGTAGATCGGATCGTCGAAACCGACGGCGAGCGCGTATTCCCGGATCTTCTCCCTGCCCACCTCGTACTCGAAGGGCGGAAACGACTTGCCGACTGCTGCGGTCTCGAGCTCCATCGGCGCCAACCTAGCACCGCACCACGGGGCCAGGGTTCAGTCGTCTATCTCGAGCACGGTCAGGAAAGCCTCCTGGGGAACCTCGACCCGCCCGACGTTCTTCATCCGCTTCTTGCCCTTCTTCTGCTTCTCGAGGAGCTTCCGCTTCCGGGTCACATCACCCCCATAGAGCTTCGCGGTTACGTCCTTCCTGACCGCCTTGACCGTCTCCCGGGCGAGGATCCGCGATCCGACCGCGGCCTGGACGGCGATGTCGAACTGCTGACGGGGAATCGTCTTCCGGAGCCTCTCGACCAGGACCTTCCCCTGGGCATAGGCCGCATCGCGGTGGGCGATGACCGAAAGCGCGTCGACCCGATCGCCGGCCAGAAGGACGTCGACCTTGACCAGGTCGGATTCCCGATCCCCGATCGGCTCGTAGTCGAGCGAGGCGTATCCCTTGGTCGAGGACTTGAGCTGGTCGAAGAAGTCGAGCACGACCTCGGCGAGCGGCAGGTCGTACCGGATCTGGACCCGGTCGGTACTCAGGTAGTCCATGCCGACATGCTCGCCACGCTTGGACTGGCAGAGCTCCATCACCGGCCCCACGTAGGCGGATGGGGCGATTATCGTCGCCCGGATGCAGGGTTCGAAGATCGATTCGATCGTGCCGGGATCGGGCATCTCGGCCGGGCTCCTCATCTCGACCTCCGACCCGTCGGTCAGATCGACCCGGTAACGGACGGTCGGACTGGTCGCGAGCAGCTCGAGTCCGTACTCGCGCTCGAGCCTCTCCCGGACGATCTCCATGTGGAGCAGACCGAGGAAGCCGCACCGGAAACCGAAGCCCAGCGCATCGGAGGTCTCGGGCTGCCAGCTGAGGGCCGCATCGTTCAGGCCCATCCGGTCGAGGGCATCTCGCAGGTCCTCGTAACGGTCGGTGTCGATCGGGAACAGTCCGCAGAAGACCATCGGCTTCACTTCGCGGTAGCCGGCCAGAGGCTCGGCGGCCGGCAGGGCGAGGTCGGTCAGGGTGTCACCAACCCGGAGCTTCGCCACGTCCTTTATCCCGGTGATCACGTAGCCCACCTCGCCGGTCGTGATCTCGGTCTCAGGGGACATTTCGGGCCGGAAGAAGCCGAGGTCGTCGAGTTCGGCGACCGTCCCGGTCTGCATCGCCTCGACCGACTGGCCCTTGGCGAAGGCGCCGTCGACCATCCGGACGTAGGCGACCACACCCCGGTACTGGTCGAACTCGGAATCGAAGATGAGCGCACGAGGCGGTGCCTTCGGATCTCCCCCCGGGGGCGGGATCCGCTCGACTATCGCCTCGAGGACCTCGGGCACTCCCTCGCCGGTCTTGGCGGAGATCCTCAGGATGCCCTCCGGATCGACCCCGAGCAGTTCGGAAACCTCGGCGGCGACCCGTTCCGGCTCGGCCCCCGGGAGGTCGACCTTGTTGAGGACGGGGATCAACTCGAGTCCGTTCTCGATCGCCAGGTAGGTGTTGGCGACCGTCTGCGCCTCGACTCCCTGGGCGGCATCGACTACCAGCAGGGCGCCTTCGCAGGCGGCGAGGCTCCTCGAGACCTCGTAGGAGAAGTCGACGTGTCCCGGAGTGTCGATCAGGTGGAGGTGGTAAGCATGTCCGTCCGCTGCCTCGAAGTCGACCCGGACGGCCTGGGCCTTGATCGTTATCCCCCTCTCCCGTTCCAGATCCATCGAGTCGAGGACCTGCTCGCGCATCTTCTTGGGATCGACGGCCCCGGTCAGCTCGAGGATCCGGTCGGCAAGGGTCGACTTGCCGTGGTCGATGTGGGCGATTATCGAGAAGTTCCTGATCCGTTCCATGTTCGGTCGCCCCGTTAGCGGACCGGCTGCCTGCCCGGGAGCTGCCCGGCGGCCCCGGTACGAGGGACTCGACCGCAGTATGGCGGGGTACCGGAGCCGCTCACCGGCAGCCATCCGGGTCGAGGCGACCGTCCAGCTCGAATACTGCGGTCGGAGGCTGGCGGAAAACCGGCATCGCGGCGGGATCCCCCGAGATCCAGGCGACCTCCTCCGGATAGTCGCGGGCTACGCCCTCGCGATCGAGGGAGAGGACCAGGTACCGGTACCGGCCCGCATTGACCAGGCGACGAAAGGTCCGGCAATCACCCGCTTCGATCAGGCCTCCCGAGGAAGTCCTGACCCCTGGGATATCGACCCGACGGGAGAGGTCGTCACCCCTGAAGGGAGAGGAACGGGTGGCGGTACTCGCGAGCGGGCCCGGTCCCACCGAATTGGCCCAGGCGAAAGCCCGATCGAGCCCGGGCACGGTGAAGGACGGCTCCCGGTACCGGTCGCGGTCGTACCTCGAGGAGACCTGGAAACCGACCACCACGAGTACGGCAGCGCCGGCCATTCCGGCAGCGACCAGGTAGCCGGGTTTGGGCCGCTCGATCCCGCGCCGCCCCAGGGCCTTCCAGGCGACGAAGGCAAAGGTCAGCGCCAGGACCACGACGAAGATCACGATGGCGACCCAATCCCAGGTGCGGCCGTCGAGCACGCCGACGAGGGAGAGGATCGCGATCGCAACCAGGATCGCCCAGCCGACTCGGGAGCCCCAGCCACGGACGGCCGGGCCGAGCAGGGCGAACCCGATCGCCAGCCCCGGCACCAGGTACCGAAGTCCCGAGACGAAGCCGAGCGGCTCGCCCGCGGGGCCGGAGGCCGAGGTCGGGCCGACCAGCCAGGCAAGGATCACCGCCAGGGCGACTACCGCGCCCAGCCTGACCGCTGCCGAGGCCGGTCGGAACAGGGCCAGGACCACCCCGGCGACGCCCAGCAACAGGACGATCGGCCAGAGGGAACCGAACCCCTCCGCCAGACCCGGGAGGAACCAGTCCGAGATGACCGTCCCATCCAGGGCGTAGTTCAGGACGGAGCCGGCCTCGCGGCCTCCCGTCTCCTGAACCGGCCCGGGCAGCTCGACCCCGAGCAGCCGGTCTCCGGCGGTCCAGGGAAGCGGGTTGCCCCCTTCGACCAGATTCCGCAAGTACCAGAACCCTCCGGTCAGGAGTCCTCCCCCGACCGTCGCGCCGAGGGTCTTGAGCCTGCTTCCGGAGGTAGCGAGCAGGGCCGGTCCGATCGCGAGGACGGCCGCGGCGGGGATGAAGTTGAGTTTGGTCCCCGCGGCCATTCCGGCCGCGAGGCCGACCAGCAGGGCGCTCCCCAGAGCGTTATCGGACCACCGTTCCCGACTGACCAGGGCCGCGATCCCGGCCAGCAGGAAGAAGGCCCCGGCGAGGTCGTTCCGGGCCTCCCCGAACTGGTCGCCAAAGGCAGCCGAACAGCCCAGGACGAGGGCTGTCCCGGCCACCGAGACCGGACCGGCAATCCCGCCGAAAGGTCGCGCGATCACCCAGGCCGCGAAAAGCGAGCCGGCGAGAAAAGCCGAGTTCAGGAAGAGCGAGGGTAGGTCCCCTCCCCAGGCCGATCCGGCGACCGAATGGAGCAGCTCCGAGCCGTGCGGGTAGAACCAGGTCAGGAACTGGGGAGTCGTGAAATGGAGGGAGAAGGTCTCTCCGGTACGGGCCAGCTCGGCCGCGATCGGGCCGTGGTACCAGGTCGAATCGAACCCGGTCATCCCGGTCCCGACCCGATCCCAGGCACCGGTCAGCGAAGCGGCAAGGCCGAGGCCGACCGGAAGCGCCGCGAGGGCTACCTGGCCCACGGTCGCCCGGTCTGCCGAGCCCGCGGTGCCGGCATCCGCTTCGGCGCCCGAAGGGACGGGGACCAGAAGGGCGAGGGCAACCGCGAGCAGGGCCAGTACGACGACCACTGCCCAGGAGGAAAGGAGTCCGGGCAGGCCGACCAGCATCGCGACCACCGTCACCGAGGCGAGGGAGCCGACCAGGGCTGCCAGTGCCAGGGGGGCGCCGGTCCAGTCGGGAACCAGCCGTCTCGCCAGGAGGGTGCCCAATGCCCCGGCGGCGAGGACCAGGGCGACGAGGGCCAGGAGCGACCCGAGGTATCCGAGGGCGCTCAGGCCGGCCTCCTGAAGACCGCGAGCACCTCGTCCAGCTCACCGCCCCGGAGCAGGCGACAGCTCGCCACGTAGGCCAGACCGCCGAGGCCGAGTGCAGCGGCGAGTCCGACCGCATCGGCGAGGGTTCCCGAACCCAGCAATCGGTCGCTCAGTTCCCAGACCTGCCAGCAGACCACCGCCAGGACGAGGGAGGCAAGACCCGTCTTCACGGTGGTCACCAACAGCGGCAGCGCCTCGAGGCCACCGATCCGGGGCCGGATCAGCAGAGCCTGGAAGAAGACCGACAGCGCAGTTGCGATAGCGGTGGCCGCGACAATCCCGGCGACCCCGTACGGCTCGTAGAAGGCCCAGGCAAGTCCGGCGGTGACCGCGAGGTTGAGGCCGGCCACTGCGGTCGGGATCCAGGGCTGCTGGAGGCCGAAGAAGGCCCGGCTGAGCAACAGGTAGAGCCCATTGGTCGGCAGGGCAAAGGCGAACCAGAAGAGGGCGGTTGCGACGAGGACGGTCTGCTCGGGTCCGAACTCCCCCCGCTGGTAGACGAGTCGGATCATCGGATCGGCGAGGACCAGGATCGCCGCGCTCGCCGGCAGCAGGATGAAGACGACCTGGCGCATCCCCTTGCCGAGGGTCCGCCTGAGGTTGGTGAAGTCGCGGCTGTTGGCGAACCTGGCCAGGGTCGGGAAGATCACGGTCGCAATCGCCACCGAGAAGATCCCCTGGGGCAGCTGGTAGATCCGGAACGCCTTGTCGATTCCGGCCGGCGCCTGCTCGCTTACGAGGCTTCCGAAGAAGCTGTTGATGACGAGGTTGAAGTTGACCAGCCCGAGACTGAGCGTCACCGGGAGCATCAGGATCAGCACCCGACGCAGCTTCGGATCGCGGAAGTCGAACTTGAGGGTCATCCGGAACGGGGTGTTCCGCAAGTCCCAGGTCTGGATCGCGAGTTGGACGACCGTACCGGCGACCACCCCGATCGCGTAGGCGTAGATCCGCTGGTCCTCGGGGAGCATCGGTACCCCGATGACCACGACCGCGATGATCGTCAGGTTCCAGAACAGGGGCGATATCGCGAATGCACCGAACCGGTCGTAGCTGTTGAGGATCCCGACCACCACGCCCGACGCCCCGAGCAGGACAAGGATCGGGAACATGATCTGGGACATCACGACCATCAGCCCCTCGACGAACGGGTCGAAACCGGGGGCGAACAGGGGCATGATCAGGCCGGCTCCGAGGATGAAGAGGGCCGAGATAGCCCCGAGGACCATCACCACCAGGAGGAGCAGGGTCGAGGCAAGACGGAATGCCTCGAACACCTTGCCCCGACCGAGCTGCTCGGTGAATACCGGCACGAAGGCCGGCTGGAGCGCGGCGTCTGCGAACAGGGCCCGGATCAGGTTGGGAACCTGAAATGCCACGGTGAAGGCCGACATCGGACCGGAGATGCCGAACAGCGCCGCGGCGACCACCTCCCGGGCGAGCCCCGCGACCCGGGACGCAGCCGTGGCGACCGAGAAGAAGGCGGTCGACCGCACGAGGTGGCCGCCCCGCGGTCGGTCCTCGATCGCTTCGCCGGTCGGAGCAACTCCCGTACCGGACTCCTCCCGGGCGGCCTCGACCACCTCCGAGACAAGGGGGGTCGAGACCCCACCCTCCTCGGCCAGTTCACCCCGCGCAGTCCAGAAACCGGCATCACGCCCGGCCGGGGTCGGGACCGTCTCCGGCTCGGCCTCCCCCAGGGGCCCCGGTCCGCCCTCGAGCCGATCGAGCGCCTGCTCGGCGCGCCGGGCCGCCCGCTCGAACGATTCGAGCGGGTCGACCTCGTCTCGGTCCAGTCCGTCCCCTTCTTTCCTGCCTTCCCGGGCCATCTCACCTATCGGTATAGTCCGCGACCCCTCGACGGGTCCCGGAAGGAACCCGACGGGGCGGTACATGCCATGGCAAACATCGCCTCACAGAAGAAGAGAATCGTCAGGACGGAACGCGAGCGGGTCGAGAACCGCCGCCTCACCTCGACCGTGAAAACCCACTTCCGCCGGCTCGAAGGAGCGGTCGAAGGCGGAGATTCCGGCAAGATCGCCGATGAGCACCGTCTTCTGGTCTCGAAGATCGACAAAGCCGTGAGCAAGGGCGCCCTCCATCGAAACAACGGGGCGCGCAAGAAGGCGAAGGCTGCACGCCTCGCCGCCAGTTCCTGACCGCCGGGAAGGGCCGGTACAGGATCAGACATCGGCCGTGGCGGCCACCATGGCGAGTTCGAGTGCGAGGCCGTCCGGGTAGTCGGCTCCTCCCCTGGTCCAGAGCTCGAGGTCGGCGAGTGCGATCGAGGCACTTCGGAGGGCATCCGGAGAGGCACCCCTCACCGACTCGATCAGGCGCCTGACCAGGAAAGGGGGAAGGTCGATCGCCTGTTCGACCGACCTCGGTGGTTCACCCGCCTCGAGCAGCGAGACGGCCCGGTGGGCACGGCGAACCGCGGCGGCGGTCGGGTAGACCAGGGAAGTGACCGAGGCACCCTGGGCCTGCAGTTTCGAGGAGGCCCCTAGAGCCCGACCCCGGTCGCCCGCAACCAGGGCATCCCCGAGGGCGAAGATGCTGGTCTCGGTCAGGTCGGCGACCATTCCCTCCAGGTCCTCGACCTCGACCCGGCCGCCCTCGCCGGCCCAGAGGGCGAGGCGGTCCAGCTCGTTGCCGAGCCTGGTCGGGGACTCCCCCAGGTGGGCCACCAGGAACCGGGCCGCCTCGGGATCGAGCTCGAAACCTCGCCGGTCGGCCTCCGCGACCAGGTGGGGTGGCAGGTCCCTTCCGGTCGGGGCCTCGAAGGAGCGGCTCTCGCCCCCGGCGGCCTTGACGGCCTCGGCGATCCCGGCCGGAACCTTGCCCCGACTGATCAGCACCAGGCAGGTCTCCTCATCCATTCCCGGGATTGCCCCGGCCACGGTCTCGGCCTGCCGTTTGCCCCACTTCTCGATTCCATCGGCGAGCAGGTAGCGGCGACCGGCGACCAGGCTCATCGCCCCGAGGGCAACGGCGAGAGCCTCGGCGTCGGGGCTGCCGCGACCCTCGGTCGGCTCGAAGACCTCGATCGCCGCGTCGCCACCTTCCGCGAGGGCCCGGTCCCGCAGACGGGACCTGGCAAGGTCGACCTTGGCCAGGTCTGAGCCGTGGATCAGGTAGACGGGCTTGATCTGGTCTGCCACCCCTCCATTGTCGCCTCGTCGGCGGCGGCCCGGGGAGCCTCAACCGCTCTTTTCGACCGATATCCGGCCCGAGGGCTCGACCAGGACCGAGATCGAGCCATCCCGGTCGGTCCGATAGGTGCTCGACCCGGCCTCCCCAAGTGCGGAAGTGGTCGAGTCGACGGGGTGGCCGTACGGGTTTGCTTCCCCGGCGGAGATCAGCGCGATCGCCGGCCCGGTGCTTGCCAGAAAGTCGGGAAGGCCGACATCCTCGCTGCCGTGGTGTGCCACCTTGAGGACGTCGAGCGGTCCGGGGTCGAGCGGAACCAGCTCTGATTCGGCATCCCCGGTGAGCAGGATGGTCCGGCCGGCGATCCGGATCAGCAGGACTACCGAGCGGGCGTTCCGGTCGCCAGGAACCGTGGTGGAGGTCCCGGGGGGAGGCCAGAGGACCTCCAGCTCGGCCGGGCCGAGTCGGAAGAGGTCACCGGTCCCGATCCGGCGAAATGCCGCCCCCTCGGACCGGATCGCTGTCCTCATCGCATTGGTCGTCTGGTCGGCCAGGAC
The DNA here is from genome assembly GCA_046091385.1 of Solirubrobacterales bacterium. Lineage (GTDB taxonomy): Bacteria > Actinomycetota > Thermoleophilia > Solirubrobacterales > 70-9 > 67-14. The sequence goes on from JBJTBP010000025.1 coordinate 50,447, forward strand.
CGAACCGACCTCGAATCGCTCGAGGACCCGATCGAACTCCCCGACGTGGTCGCGGTCGAGATGGGTAAGGACGAGCGCACCGAGTCGGCCCCCTCCCGATTCGCCGATCGCTCCTGCCACGTCACCGCCCGGTGGACCGGTATCGACCAGGACCGGGTCAGCCGATCCTGTCCGGATCAGGATTGCATCGCCCTGGCCGATATCGAGGGTGTCAACCGCGATGCCTCCAGCCGGCGGAGGAGGTAGCGCTCCCTTCGATCCAACCAGGACTCCCCCGACCGGAAGCACCAGGCTGAGTCCGATCAGGGCGAAGGCCCAGGCCGGTCGCCTGAGGACCAGGAAGGTAAGGAGGGCGGCAGCCAACGCCCCACCGGCCAGGGTGGCCGGCCCTCCGCCCGTGTCGAGCACCTGTCCGGCCCCGCCGAACAGGGAGGCGACCCAGCCGATGAAGGCCAACAGGACGGAGTTGGCCAGGTTGAAGGGAAGGGCGAGCCAGGGGGCGAGCTGACCGATCGTGGCCGCAAGCATCCCGAGCCACATCGAAGGGGCGACGGCCGGCAGCGCAAGGAGGTTGGCCGCGACCGTTCCGAGGGGGAGCCTGCCGAAGTGGAAACCGATCAGCGGCAGGGTCGCGAGGGTCGCCGCGACGGTGACCGAGACACCGAGCGAGAGCTCTTCACCGAACCGCCCGGCACGGCCGCCGAGAAACTCGAGGATCCGATCGGAGATCGGTCGGGCGAGCACCAGGATCCCGACCACCGCAGCAAAACTGAGTTGCCAGCCGACATCTCCTGCCGAAAAGGGGTTGAGGCCGAGGGTGAGGGCCGCCGCGAGGACGACCGGGAAGACCCTGTCGAGTGGCCTTTCGACGGAGGCCGCGGCAAGACCGGCCAATCCCATGACCCCGGCCCGCTGGATCGAGGGACCGCTCCCCGCCAGGGGTACGTAGAGGCAGACCAGTCCGGCGAGGACGGGATACCGGAACCGGAGGGGAACCCCGAACACCGAAAGGACCACCCAGGCGAGCAGGAGCAGGAGCATCACGTTCTGGCCACTGACCGCGAGCAGGTGGGCGAGGCCCGAGTCCCGGAAGCGGTCGGTGACCTGGGGTTCGATCGCCTGGTCCTGACCGAGAACGAAACCGCGGGCCAGGGCAGCCTGAGGCGCGGGGATCCCGAACCCGAGCGCCTCCTGGGCCCGGTTCCTTACCGAATCCACGATGCCCCGGAACCCGCCCCGATCCGCTGGGCCGAATCTCACCCTCCGGGCTGCGAGGGCGAGTCCGATTCCCTCGGCCCTCAGCCCCGATGAGAGCCAGGTGGGCGGTTCCTCGAGCTCACCGACCAACTCGACCCGATCCCCTGGGCCGGGGCCTTCGGGCAGCCCACCTCCCGCCTCGACCAGGAGTCGGCCTCCGGGGCACTCGACGGCTGCCTTCCACCCGTCGGCATTCCGGCGGGGTGGTTCCAGCAAGAGACAGGTGGCCGAGAGCTCTTCCCCGGGACTACCCGAAAGGGCCTGACCTTCGATCGCCTCGATCCTCCAGCTCCCGATCGCGAGCCCGGCGATCGCAGCTGCGGCCGCGGTCAGGGCGAGTGCTGCGGGACCACGATTTCCCGAGAGCAGCACCAGAGTCCCCGCCAGAAGCAGAAGACTGGCCGGGAGGAACGGGGTTGCTCCGACCAGGGGCGAGACACCGAGTCCCAGCGCCAGGCCGCCAAGGGCCACGGTCCTCCACTCCCCAAGGACCGGCTCGAGCCGGAGGAGGCGCTTTCTCAGGGTTGGAGCGCCGAGCGGAGTGACTCCATCGTGACCGGTCCGACCCCGCTTATCCGGTCGAGGTCGTCGACCGAGGAGACGCCACCCTGGGAGTCGCGGAACTCGAGGATCCGCTGGGCCGTCACCGGACCGATCCCGTCGATCCGTTCCAGGTCGGCCTGGGTCGCCGTCCCGAGACTCACAGGAGCATCGGTCGCGGCCCCGGGGACGGGTGACCGGCCCGTGCCGCGGACCGGTACGACGACCTGCTGGCCATCGGCGAGGAGGGCGGCGCGATTGATCGCCCCCGGCAGGCCATTGCCGGTTGCTCCCCCGGCCCGCTCGATTGCATCGATCACCCTGCTGCCCCTCGGCACCTTGTAGACGCCCGGTCGAGCGACCGCTCCCGAGACGTCCACGGTCAGCGGTCGACTGACCACCTTCGGAGCGATCGGACCCCCATCGGAACCGGAGACCACTTCGGTCCCGTCGTCCTGCCCGCGTAGCACCGCAATGCCGACGACCACCACGACGGCGCCGACCAGCAGGTAGGTCAGCGCTTTGCTCCGATCGAATTCGGGGAGGTCGGACATGAGCCGACCCTGCCTCGTTTCAGGTCACGAAAGGCTCAGGCGGGTCAATTCCGGCACGGACCGCGCGCCCGGGTGAGTACCGCTATGCGCCCCGAACGACGAAGTTGACCAGGCGTCCGGGAACGAATACCTCCTTGACCACCTCACCCTCTTCGAGATGCTTCGCAGCGTTACCGGCTGAACGGGCGAGGGCGAGTACCTCCTCCTCGCCGGCGCCCTCGGCTACTTCGATCCTGTCGCGGACCTTGCCATTCACCTGGACGACGATCTCGACGGTGTCCGAAGTGAGGAGTTCGGGGTCCGCTTCGGGCCACGGTTCCCTCCAGACCTGGCCACCGACCAGCATCTCCCAGACCTCGGCTGCGAGATGGGGCGCGAACGGCTGGATCAGCGATGCAGCCGTCGCCACCGAGTAGCGGAGGACCGCCAGTCCCGACTCCGACCCTTCGAGCTCGTCCCTCAGCCGGTACGTCTCGTTGACCAGCTCCATGACCGCAGCGATCACGGTGTTGAACTGGAAGTCCCGGCTGAAGTCCCTGATCGCCTTGTCGATTGCCCAGCTGGCCTTGGCGGCCAGCTCGCGGGCCGGTCCGTCGATTCCTTCCGGGCACCGGGCGGCTTGGGGGTCCGGTTCATCGGGGGCGAGGTCGGAGGCAATGCGCCAGAGCCTCGCCAGGAAGCGGTTGACCCCCTCGACCCCTTCGTCGGTCCAGTCCCCTCCCCGCTCGGGTGGCCCCATGAAGCAGACGTAGGTCCGTGCCGAATCTGCCCCGAACCGCTCGACGTACTCGGCCGGGCTGACCGTGTTCCCCTTGGACTTCGACATCTTCGCCCCGTCCCTGGTGATCATTCCCTGGGCGAACAGGTTCCGGAAGGGCTCGGCCGTCTCGAGGTGGCCGAGGTCGGCCAATGCCTTGACGACGAAGCGGGCGTAGAGCAGGTGGAGGATCGCGTGCTCGACGCCACCGATGTACTGATCGACCGGCATCCAGTGGTCGGCCTTGGCCCGATCGAAGGCCGCAGTCCCGTTCTCGGGGTCGAGGTAGCGCAGGAAGTACCAGGACGAATCGACGAAGGTGTCCATCGTGTCGGTCTCCCGACGGGCATCCGAGCCGCAGGCGGGGCAGGCGACCTCGACCCACGAGGTGGCAGCCTCGAGCGGACTCTTGCCCTTCGGTGCGTAGTCGTCCACCTCCGGCAGGACGACCGGCAAATCCTCCTCCGGGACGGGGACGATCCCGCAATCCGGGCAGTGGACGACCGGGATCGGGGCGCCCCAGTAACGCTGTCTCGAGACCAGCCAGTCCCGCAACCGGAAGTTGACCGAGGGGCCGCCCCTGCCCTCCTCCTTGAGCCAGACCACGATCTCGGGATAGGCCTCGCGGTTGTCCTCGCCGTCGAACCTCCCCGAGTTGACCATCGGGCCGTCCCCGGTGTAGGGAAGGCCGTCCTCGTCACCGGGGGCGTCGGGATCCGCGCCCTCGATCACCCTCCGGATCGGCAGGTCGAACTCCCGTGCGAACCCGTAGTCGCGCTCGTCGTGGGCCGGCACTGCCATCACGGCCCCGGTGCCGTAGTCCATCAGGACGTAGTCGGCGACGAACATCGGAATCTCCTCGCCGTTGACCGGGTTGGTGACCGTCCTGCCAAGGGGGACCCCGGTCTTCGGCCGATCGCCCTCGGCCCTCTCCCCCGGTGTCTCCCTCGAGACCTGGTTGACGTACTCGCGCACCGGACCCTCGGCATCGGTACCGGCGACGAGGCGCTCGAGCTCGGGATGCTCGGGCGCGAGGACGAAGAAGGTTGCCCCGAACAGGGTGTCGGGTCGGGTGGTGAAGACCGGGAACTCGATCCCGGCCTCCTCACAGCGGAAGGTCACCTCTGCCCCTTCCGAGCGGCCGATCCAGTTGCGCTGCATGGTGACGACATGCTCCGGCCAGGACTCGAGCAGGTCGAAATCGGCGAGCAGCCGGTCGGCGACGGCGGTGGTCCGGAAGAACCACTGCTCGAGGTTGCGGGTCTCGACCTCGGTGCCGCACCGCTCGCACCGACCGTCGACCACCTGCTCGTTGGCGAGCACAGTCGCATCCTCGGGACACCAGTGGACGGGCGCCCGGTCGCGGTAGGCCAGCCCCGCCTCGAGCAGCTGGAGGAAGATCCACTGGGTCCACCGGTAGTACTCGGGGGTGTGGGTCGCGACCTCTCGCGACCAGTCGATCGAGATCCCCCACTCCCTGAACTGTCGGCTGAACGAGTCGATCGACCGGGTGGTTGCCTCCAGGGGCGGCTCACCGGTCTTGATCGCGTTGTTTTCAGCCGGCAGGCCGAAAGAGTCGTAGCCCATCGGGTGGATCACCTGAAAGCCGTTCCGGCGGCGGAAGTGGGCGATCGCATCGCCCACCGCGTAGCACTTGAGGTGGCCCACGTGGGGTTCGCCCGAGGGGTACGGGAGCATCTCCAGGACGTAGGCACTGGGCTGGGACTGGTCGAATCCGTCCTCCCCCGGCCCGGCCACCCGCCAGGCGTCCTCGCGCTCCCAGACTTCCTGCCAGCGCTGCTCTATCGCACGGGGCTCGTAGCGGCTCACCGGCGCAGTCTACGAGCCGCTCAGGTGGTGGCGGGGCGCCACTGGCGGATGTCCGGCAGCGAAGTCAGGTGCGGTTCCACCCGGTCCCGGATCGCCTCGAAATCGGGCGGCAGGGAGAGTTTCTCGCCGAGGGTCCCGGGCTCCTCGTCGGTCGCGAAGCCCGGCCCCATCGTCGCCAGTTCGAACAGGACCCCACCCGGCTCCCGAAAGTAGACGGCCTCGAAGTAGAAGCGATCGATCACCGGCGTGGCGAACAGGCCGGATGCGGTGACACGCTCCTGCCAGGCCTCCTGCTGGTCCAGCCGGGTGGCCCAGGCGAGGTGGTGGACGGTGCCCGCCCCGGGCTTCCCGTAGTGGCCCGGTGGCTGGTCGAGTCGGTAGGTGCCGGTTCGACCGCCGTCGGTGGTGGTCCAGGACTCCGGTCCGGACTGCTCGAAGCCGAGCAGGTCGACCAGGACCGAGGCGGTCGCCGGTCCGTTGGCCGACCAGGCACGGACCGAGTCGAAACCGCGGATCGCATGCTCCGGGGGTACCTCGGAATGGAGCGGGATGAGGTCCGGGTCGGGACCCTCGTAGACCGTGAGCTCGTGATTCAGACCCTCCGGGTCCGAGAAGAGGAGCGAGTCGTCCTCCACACCGGTCTCGACCCCCGCCCCCTCGAGCCGATCACGCCACCAGGCGATCGAGTCGGTCGAGCGGACCCGCCAGACGATCCGGTGGATCATCCCGGGGCCTGCCAGGCCGGGTGAGGCGCCGGGGTACTCGAAGAAGGTGAGGTCGAACCCGGGGCTGCCCTGCTCGTCTCCATAGAAGAGGTGGTAGACCGACGGGTCGTCCTGGTTGACCGTCTTCTTGACCATCCTCATGCCGAGGAGCCCGACGTAGAACTCGACGTTTCGGGGCGCATTCCCGGTGATGCAGCTGATGTGGTGGATTCCCTCCAGCCTCATCGCTGAAGGGTCAGACCCTGGTTGCTCGGCCACGGGCCAAGGATACGGGCCGCCAGGAATCGGCCAGGGGCGCTTAGTCAGGTGTCGAATGACACGGACTACGCCGTCCGGCTACCATTCCGCGCGGGATGGGAATCCTCACCGCAGAACGTTCGATCGAGATCGAGGCGCCCCGCGCCGCATGCTGGGCGATCATCGCCGACCTCGAGGCCACCCCGGAGTGGCAGGAATCGATGGTCAAGGCAAAGATCCTCGAGTCCGACTCCGAAGACAGGGGCACCCTGGTCGAGATCACATCGGACGCCAAGGTGCGCGCCGTCACCTCACGGATCTCCTTCTCCTACGAGCCCGAGACGAAGATGACCTGGGAGCAGGAGAAGGGCGACCTGAAGTGGCTCAAGGGGTCCTGGCTCCTGGAAGAGGTCTCGGATGCAGTGACCAGGGCCGTCTACCGGCTGGAAGCCGACACCGGACGGGTGCTCGGACTGCTGGTCAAGGGGCCGGTCGCCGACAAGGTCAAGGACATGTTGACCTCCGACGCGACCGAGGGCCTGAAGCGCTGGGCCGAGCGTCGCGACAGCTGACCGGCCGCCCCGCTCACTCCCCGTTCGGGTCGACCAGGGATCCGTAGGCGTCAGGCCTTCGGGTATCGAGGAAAGGAAAGAGCTCCAGCCAGTCGCTTCGCTGGTCGAGGTCGAGGTCCGCGACCAGCACGGCCGGCCGGTCCCGCGGTGCCTGGGCCAGAACCCGCCCGTAAGGGTCCGAGATGAAAGACGATCCGTAAAAGGTCACCGGCCCCTCGGTGCCGATCCGGTTGATCGCCACCATGAAGGTCCCGTTGGCGATCCCGTTCGCCACGATCACCTGCTGCCAGAGCGGCTCGGTGTCGAAGTCTGGGTGGTCCGGTTCGGAGCCGATCGCGGTCGGGTAGACGATCACCTCGGCGCCGGCTAGCGAGTAGGCACGGGCGAGTTCGGGAAACCACTGATCCCAGCAGGTAGGGAAGCCGACCTTTGCCTGCCCGACCCCGACCACAGGAAAGCCGGTATCGCCTGGCCTGAAGTAGGTGTCCTCGTGGTAGCCGGCGGTGACCGGGATGTGGAGCTTCCTGGTCCGGGCGATGACCTCGCCCTCCGGCGAGACGCAGATCGCGGTGTTGAAGCCGAGCTCCCCTTCCTCTGCCTCTTCGTAGAGCGAGGCGTGGAGGAAGACGTCGTTCTCCCGGGCGACCTCGATCGCGAAGGCCGAGGTGGGACCTCCAGGCAGCCCCTCGACGTAGCGGTCGCGCGATTCCCAGTCGTCCGGCTGGATCGCGAAGTACGGGGAGAGGGTCAGCTCCTGGAGGCAGACCAGCTCCGCTCCGGAGGCGGCCGCGGTCGCCACCCCCTCCGCCAGCCCGGCCCGGTGCAGGTCGGGGTCTGCATCCCAGGCCTTCTGCACGGCACCGACCCTGAATGGGGTCCGCTCCGGGTCCCGGGTCCGGGCCGGGGAGTCCGGTGTCGAGCCGATCGCCTCGACCAGCTCATACCCGACCCCGCTCATGCCGCCTCTGCCGGGGATGCGACCGGAACCTGCTGGGTAATGCAGTGGAGTCCGCCGCCGCCGAGGGCGAGTGTCCGACCGTCCACCCCGACGATCTCCCGCCCGGGAAGGAGGCGGCCGAGCCGGGCAAGGGCCTCGGCATCCATGTCGGGGTCGTAACCGCCGACCGGGACGATCGCGGCCCCATTGGCCAGGTAGAAGTTCATGTAAGGGACGACGACCGGCTCGCCGTCGCGCTCGATCCTCGGCAGCAGGTCGAGCTCCTCGACCGCGATCCCGGCCGCCTCCAGCCGGACGACGTTCTCCCGGCCGGACTCGTGGTTGGGGTCGTCTTCGGCTCCTACCGTCTGGACGACCGCCCGCCCCGGTCCGATGAAGGCAGCCACGTTGTCAACGTGGCCATCGGTGTCGAGGTCCTCGACCAGTCCCTGGCCGAGCCAGAGCACCTGATCGACCCCCAACTTCTCGCGGAGTTCATCCTCGATCCCCTCCCGCTCCATGCCGGGGTTCCGGGTCGGTGCGAGCAGGCACTGCTCTGTCGTCGCCAGGAGTCCGTCACCGTCCACCGTTATCGAGCCCCCCTCGAGGACCATCTCGCTGGGGATCCTCTCGATGCCGAGGTGTTCGAGGATTCGCTCGGATACCGCTGCGTCATCGTCGTAAGGGGTGAAGGCCTCCCCCCAGGCGTTGAACCGGAAGTCCACTCCGGCCCGCCTGCCGTCGTTGTCGACCACGAAGATCGGCCCGGAATCGCGGAGCCAGGAGTCGTCGATCGGGACCGGGAAGACCTCGACCCCGTCGGCGGTCACAGCCCGTCGGGCCGCCTCGGCCTGGTCGGGGTGGACGACCAGGAGGACCGGCTCGAATGCGGCGATCGCCCCTACCACCTCGGCATGGGAGCGCCGGGCCTCCTCGATCCCGGTTCCCCGCCAGGCCTCCTCCCGTTGGGGCCAGGCGGCGAGGGTCATCTCGTGGGGCTCCCACTCGGCGGGCATCCGGAACATGACCATTGATCCTAAAGGTGGTCAACGATTGGGTGACCGGGCAGCTTCGCCCAGAGGGTTCCCGGAAAAAGTTACTCCTGGAAGCCCCCCCCCCCCGCAAATCCAGGCCGAGGGGAAAGAGTGGTACCGAATCGAGGAGGGATGGATCTAGAAGGGATGGAGCTACCCGGGATCGAACCGGGGACCTCTTGCATGCCATGCAAGCGCTCTACCATCTGAGCTATAGCCCCTGGATGGGTCGCCTCCGAAGGAAGCGGTCTCCCGATTCTATCGGCGGAGGGTGACCGGGGCCGGGCCAGGCGGTCAGCCGGTGACGGCCTCCCCGTCGCCGCTACCACCAGCGGGGTCCGACTCGAACTCGATCCGGGGGGCCTCGTACCAGAGGTCCTCGAGGTCGTACGTCCTGCGGGCGTCCCCGGTGAAGACGTGGAGTACGGCGTCGAGGTAATCGAGCACGGTCCAGTCGGTTTCCGGCTCCCTCGCCGGATTGATCGGCAGTAACTCGTGGTCGCGCTTCATCGAGCGGTAGACCTCTTCGACGATTGCGGCGGCCTGTCGCTCGTTCCGGGCCGAGCAGATCACCAGGTAGTCGGTGTAGGAAACGAGGTCTCGCATGTCGAGCACGACTACGTCCGATGCCAGCTTCGACTCGGCAGCCAGGGCAAGGTCGGTCGCGAGTTCGGCCGAGGTTCCCCTCTCCGCCGCATCAGCCACGGTAGTAACCCTCCTCCCGAATCAGGGCGGAAACCCTTTGGGGAACGAGCTGCTCGAACGGGCTGTCGGACTCGATCCGCTCCCGGATCAGGGTCGCGGTGATGTCCACCCGCGGCATCTCGAAAAAGGTGATCCGTGCATCGGGCGCTATCCCCCTGACCACTCCTTCTACCTCTTCCGCCTCGATCCCCGACCTCGGTGCAACCGCCACCTCGACCAGTTCGAGGAGCGCCTCTACCCGCTCCCACCCCGGGAGACCCATCGCAGCATCGGCCCCGAGCAGTAACACCGGGTCGGTGCCGGCCCGATCGGCGACCAGAGTCTCGACCGTGTCCGCCGTGTAGGTGGGGCCAGGGCGTTCGATCTCCACGGGAAGTACCTCGCAGCCCGGCTCGTCCTGGAAGGCAAGCCGGGCCATCTCCAGCCTTGCCTCCCGGCCGGGGTCGAGGCCCCCGTCCTTGTGGTACGGATCACCGGTCGGCACCACCATGACCCGGTCGAGTCCCAGTCGCCACCTCCCCTCGGCGACCACCAGGACGTGCCCCAGGTGAGGCGGGTTGAAGGCGGAGCCGAAGATCCCGACCCGACCTGCCCGACCTTCCGATTCAGCCACGTACCTGGCCTTCTCCCCGGACCACGTACTTGTAGGTAGTGAGCTCCCGCAGGCCGATCGGCCCCCGGGCGTGGAGCTTCTGGGTCGAGTTCCCGATCTCGGCCCCCATCCCGTACTCGAAACCGTCGGTGAACCGGGTCGAGGCATTTACGTAGACCGCGGCCGCATCGACCTCCTGGGCAAACCTCTCGGCGGCGCCCTCGGACTGGGTAACGATCGCCTCGGAGTGGCCGCTGCCGTGGGCGTTCACATGCTCGATCGCTGCGTCGAGGTCATCGACCACGCCGACCGCGAGCTTCAGGTCCAGGAACTCGGTATCCCAGTCCGCCTCGCTCGCCGCCCCGACTTCGGTCCCGTCGGAGAGCTCGACCGTTTCGGCATCCCCGAGCAGCTCTACACCCTCCCCCGCCAGGTCGTTCAGGGCGAGCGGCAGGAACTCCGGGGCGATCGCCCGGTCGATCAGGAGCGTCTCGGCGGCGTTGCAGACACCGGGCCGGTTCACCTTGGCGTTGACCGCGATCGCCCGGGCCATCCCGAGGTCGGCATCCTCGTGGACATATACGTGGCAGTTGCCCGAGGCGGCATAGATCACCGGGACCGTGGCGACCTCCTTGAGGGCCTGCTTGAGACCCTCACCTCCCCTCGGAATGAGCAGGTCAACCTCATCTTCCCGGGTGGCAAGCTCGGCCAGGGCGTCGCGACCGCCCCCGGAGGCGAGGACAACGGCATCTTCCGGAAGGCCAGCCGAAGCCAGGGCATCCCGAACGACCTCCGCGAGGGCCGAGTTGGTCCGCTCGGCATAGGAGGAGCCGCGAAGCACCAGGGCATTACCGCTCTTGATCGTCAGCGCCGAGCAGTCGATCGTCACATTGGGCCTCGCCTCATAGACGACGGCCACCACCCCGAGGGGAACCCGTACCTTCTCCAGCCTCAGCCCGTTCAAAAGCGTCTTCTCCTCGAGCACCTCCCCGAGCGGATCGTCGAGGTCGCGGACCTGCTCGGCCCCCACCGCCATCGCCTCGATCCTCTCCTCATCCAGGGAGAGACGGTCCCTGAGGGCCGGGGAAAGCTCGCGAGCCCGCTCGTCGTCGAGGTCGGCCCGATTCGCCTCCAGCACCTCTCCGGTCCGCTCCCGTAGACCGGAAGCGATCGCCGTCAGGGCCCGATCGCGTTTCCCGGCAGGGGCCGCGGCGAGCAGGCGCGAGGCAGCGGAGGCCTCGCGGCAAAGGGTTCCGATATCTGCGGAAGCGGCTTCCACAGGCCAATCCTAGTCCTAAGGGCCGGCTCGGCCCCAGGGTCAGGCCAGGACGAACTTGTCCCGGTGGATCACTTCCTCGGGGCCGTCGGGGATCGCTTCGCGAACCTCGCCGCTCTGCATCCCACCGATCCTCTCGACCTCGACCGAGGAGAAATTGACTATCCCCTTGCCGACCGTGGCTCCGTCGGAGCGAACCTCGACCGCATCACCGGCCTCGAACTCACCCTCGACCCCGGTCACCCCGACTGCGAGGAGGCTCGATCCGGTCTCCCTGAGAACCCGGGCAGCGCCATCGTCGACCAGCAGGCTGCCGCTGGCGGGCTTGGCATAGAGCAGCCACAGCTTGAAGCCTGACTCGGGCTGGGAGGCGGCCGGGAAACGGGTCCCGACCTCTCCCCCGGCCACCGCCGAGGCGAGCGTCCCGTCGGACGTTCCGTCGCAGATCTTTACCTCGACCCCGGCCCTGGTCGCCATCTCCGCTGCGGCGACCTTGCTCCTCATCCCGCCGCTGCCAAAAACCGAGGTCCGGTCACCGATTTCCATACGGCCTAGCTCAGCGAAGTCCCCGACCTCCCGAACCGGCTCGGCCGCGGGATCCGATCCCGGGTCTGACGTGTAAAGCCCATCCACGTCGGTCAGGAGGACCAGCAGGCGGGCGTCGAGCATGATCGCCACCTGGGCGGCGAGGAAGTCGTTGTCACCGAAGGTGATCTCGTCGGTCGCGGTGGTGTCGTTCTCGTTGACCACGGGCACTACGCCCCACTCGAGCAGCCGCCGCAGGGTCTGCCGCGCATTCAGGTAACTGGCCCGGTTGGCCACGTCGCCCGCAGTTAGCAGGACCTGGGCCGCGGCCAGCCCTCCCCGGCGGAGCCGATCCCCGTACTCGTTGAACAGTGGACCCTGTCCGACCGCCGAGGCGGCCTGCAGCTCATCGATCGCCCGCGGCCGGGCCTCCATCCCCATCCGGGTTATCCCCATGGCGATCGAGCCGGAAGTGACCAGGACCAGGGGCTCCCCATCGGTCGCCAGGCCGGCAGCCTGGGCACAGACCGAGTCGAGGACGTCGCTCCTCACTCCTCCCCGGTCGTCAGCGACGATCGAGGATCCGAGTTTCACCACCAGGGTCATCGAGCGGCCAGAGTAGATGATCGGGCCGGGGATCCCGGTCGCTCAGTGGAGGTCGAACTCGAGCTCCCCGACCCTGACCTCGTCACCGGATTCGAACCCGGCCCGCTCCAGGGCCGCGATCACCCCGATCTCCCGCAGCCTCGACTCGAGGTAGGCGAGCGCCTCCGGGTTGCCGAGGTCGAACCTCTCGAAGAGCGACTCGATGCCCCGCCCCTCGATCCGGAAGGCCCCCTCGCCCTCCGCGGTGACCGAGAACCCTCCTTCGCCGGCTGGGCGGTAGACCGCGTACTCACCTTCGAACTCGGCGTCCTCAGGGGAGGCTCGCCCAGCTGCGGAAACCTGCACCGCCTCCTCGGGGACCGCTCCGAGAAGGGTGGTCTTGAGTCGATCGAGGCCAAAGCCGGTGGCCGATGAGACCGCGACCACCCCGAGTACCCGGTTGCCGAGGCCCTCTGCCCACTCTGTCGCAAGGCGCTCGGCCTCCTGGTCGCCGACCAGGTCGGCCTTGGAGAGGACGACGACCTCCGGCAGGCCGTCGAGTCCCGCCCCGTATCCCGAGAGCTCGGTGCGGACGGCCTCGTAGGTGGCCCGCGGGTCGGTTTCCGGGGCGGTCGGGTCGACCACGTGGGCAAGGACCGAACAGCGCTCGACGTGGGCGAGAAACTCGTGCCCTAGGCCCTGGCCCTCTGCCGCACCCTCGATCAAGCCCGGGATGTCTGCAATCACGATCTGGCGGTCATCGGCCTCCAGCGTCCCCAGGACGGGCTCGAGGGTCGTGAACGGGTAGTCGGCTACCTTCGGCCTGGCCGCGGTCAAGCGAGCGAGCAGTGAAGACTTGCCCGCATTCGGCTGTCCGACGAGTCCGACCTCGGCGAGTAAGGCGAGGCGCAGCTCGATCCAGCCCGACTCGCCCTGGGTTCCGTTCTCGGCGAAGCGGGGGGCCTGCCGGACGGAAGTGGTGAAACGGCGGTTTCCCTTCCCACCGCGACCACCCCGGGCGACCACGGCCTCCTGACCGGGCGAGGTCAGATCTATCTCCAGTCCCTCGAGAGTCGAACCGAGGGTGCCAGGTGGGACCGGTATCCGGACGTCCTTCCCCCGCCCCCCCTTCTTGTTCGATCCCTCTCCGTGGCTGCCGGCCCCGGCCCGGAAGTGGCTGGCCCCGAGCGCGCCGAAATCCCGCCGGGATGGGTCACAGGCCAGGATTACCCGACCGCCGGCCCCGCCGTCCCCGCCGTCGGGCCCGCCACGGGGACCGTGGGCCTCACGCCGGAAGGAGACGCAGCCGTCGCCACCGCGTCCTCCCTCGACGAATATCCGGATGCGATCGTGGAGCATCCGCTCAGGATAGGCCCGGGTCGTGGACCCGGGCGGTCGATCCGCGGCGGCGAGTGGGGCCGCTCAGTCCGAGCCGTCGGCCGGGACGACCGAAATCGTCCGGCCCTTTCGGCCGGGCGAGAACTCAACGGTTCCGGCGCGAGTGGCAAAGATCGTGTGGTCGCGTCCGAGGCCGGTTCCATCACCGGGCCAGAAGCGGGTACCGCGCTGACGGACGATGATCTCGCCGCCGTTCACGGTCTGGCCTGCGAACACCTTGACCCCGAGCATCTTCGGGTTCGAGTCGCGGCCGTTCCTGGAGGAACCGAGTCCCTTCTTGTGTGCCATCTCGCTACTGCTCCTTCTTGGTGGTCGAGGACTTCGGCTTGGCCGCGGTGGTCGACTTCTTGGTAGCTGGCTTCTTCGCGGCCGGCTTCTTGGCCGCAGGCTTCTTCGCGGCCGGCTTCTTGGCCGGGGTGGTCGTCTTCTTTGCGGCCGGCTTCTTCGCGGGGGCCGCCTTCTTGGTCGCGGCAGGTTTCGAACTCGCTGCTCCGCCACCGGTGGCACCGACCGAAACGACTTCGAGCCGGGTCAGTTCGGCGCGGTGGCCGGCCCTTCGGCTGTAGCCCTTCTTCGCCTTGTACTTGAAGACCCTGATCTTCTCGCCACGAAGGTGGCCGGTCACCTTGGCCTCGACCTTCGCCTTGGAAAGGGCAGCAGGATCGACGACCACGTCCTTGTCGCGAAGCATCACCGGGCGAAGCGAAACCTTCTCGCCCTCCTTTGCCTGCAGGCGGTCGACCTCGATCACCGAGCCCTTCTCGACCCTGTACTGCCTTCCACCACTTTCGATCACTGCGTACATCCAACCCTCCTGGGTGTGCCTTCGTCCGTAACCGGATCCGGAAGCGAGACCATTGCCCCGGCCCGGACAGGAGCCGAGGCAGTCTAGCGACTACCCACCCGATCCCCCGGCGTCGGCTCCGACCGCGGTCACGTCCCTGCCGGACCCGTCGTCCTCCCCATCGGAATCCCCGAGCAGGGTCGCCTCGGCCGAGGCCCGGTCGACGGCCTCGATTCGGACCATCTTGCGCTGGCCGACCATCCCGGCCGCCCCTTCGACGCTGACGATGTAGGAATCGATCCGGGCGACTCCGGCCCCCTTGCTGAACATATGGGGCTCTTCGATCGTCACCAGGACCTCGTCCCCTGGGCTGAATGGCAGGGCTCGCGCCTCGAGCTCCTCCCGGCCGCCGGTCTCGATCAGCTCGAAGTTGTCGATCGCCAGGGCGTCGCCACCCTCGAACAGGAACCGCTTGCCGGTCTCTTCCTCGAGCACGGCGAGACCGCTGTCCTCGGTGTTCAGCAGTGCGGCCACCTTTGGGTGGACCCTGAGCAGGAAGGCCCCCGCCTCGGACTTCTCGGCGGCGAACTCCTTCATCTTCCTCAGGCCGTCTAGCGCGACCGTCTCGGCGGAGAGCACGACCCCGTCCCCGTCACAGGTGGGACATGTGGTCGTCAGGATTTCCCTGACCCCGTCGGTGATGTTCTGCCTGGTCATCTCGACCAGCCCGAGCGGTGAGATCTCGACCAGGTAGCTCTTGCTCTTGTCGGTCTCGAGGGCCTTCCGCAGGGTTCCGAGGATCCTCTCGCGGTTCTTGGCACGGGCCATGTCGATGAAGTCGATGACGATGATCCCGCCGATGTCGCGAAGCCTCAACTGGCGCACGACCTCCTCGGCCGCTTCGTTATTGACCTTGGTGATCGTCTCCTCGAGTCCGCCCTTGCCCCGACCCGTGAAGGAACCGGAGTTGACGTCGATCACGGTGAGGGCCTCGGTGTAATCGATGATCAGGTACCCGCCCGAAGGCAGATCTATCCGCCGTCCGAGGGTCGACTGGATCGCTTCGTCGATCTCGTACTTCTCGAAGAGGGGCTTCGATCCCTCGTAGAGCTCGACCTTCTCGACCAGTTCCGGTGCGGTCCGCTGGAAGAAGCCGGTCACCCGGTCGAACTGCTTCTGGTCATCGATCACGGCCTTGTCGAACTCGTTGAGGAAGACGTCCCTCAGGACGCGGACCGGAAGGTCCTGCTCCTGGAAGACCAGCGACGGGGCCTTGAGGCCGGACTGGCGCTTCTCGAGCACCTCGTTGAGCCTGTGCAGGTAGGCGATCTCCCGGACGAAGTCCTCCTTCTTCGCCCCGTGGGCGGCAGTCCTGACGATCAGGCCCCCGGGGCCCTCGTAGGTTCGCTTGACCATCCGACGAAGGCGTTCCCGCTCGCTGTCGGAGAGCCGTCGGCTCACCCCCACCCCGGACCCGGCCGAGGCGTAGACCAGATAGCGACCGGCGATGCTGACGTTCATGGTCAGCCTCGCCCCCTTCGACTTGATCGGGTCCTTGTTTACCTGGACCAGGATCTCCTGGCCGGGCTTGATCAGCTCATTGATCCGCCGCCCCTTGCCACGACCGCGCCGGGGCGCTGCCTGGCCGTCGGGCAGGAGGATCTCGTCGACGTGAAGGAAGCCGTTTCGTTCGAGGCCGATGTCGACGAAGGCGGCCTCCATTCCGGGAAGGACGTTGTCGACCTTCCCGAGGTAGATGTTTCCGACGAGCGAGCGCCCGCCCCTCCTCTCGATGTAGACCTCGGCGACCTCTCTCTTCGAGCGGGCCGTCTTGGCTTCGAGTACGGCCACCCGGGTTTCCCCGGCATCAGCCGAAACAACGATTGTCTTTTTCATGTCGGTCTTTCGTTCAGATTGGTTGACGTGGGACGGTCATCCGACCCACGGTCCCCTCTGACCGGCATGCGACCTGATGTGGATGCTCTGCAGTACCCCGACCATCAACAGGGTCGAGATGACCGCAGATCCTCCGTAACTCATCAGCGGAAGGGGGATGCCGGTGATCGGCATGATCCCGAGGTTCATCCCCACGCTTACGAAGACCTGGAAGAGGATCGCGCATGCTATTCCGGCAGCGACGAGCTTTCCGTAGGAATCCTTCGAGAGTGACATCAGACGCAGTGCCCGCCAAAGGAGCAGGGCAAACAGGGCCAGGACCAGAACGGCCCCGGCGAAGCCGTACCGCTCGGCGACGACCGAAAAAACGAAGTCGGTGTGCCGCTCGGGTACGAATCCGAGATTGGATTGAGTGGCCTGGTCGCCGCGGCCGGTCAAACCCCCGGCACCTGCGGCCACCTTGGCCTGGTTCTGCTGGTAGCCCGCACCCCTCGGATCGGAGGCGGGCGAGACGAATGAAGTGAGTCTTTCCTGCTGGTACTCCTTGAGCAGCGGAACGCCCGCTGCCGGCATCAGTATCAGTACGGATGCGACCAGGGCAACCGCGGAAGCACCGATGGCCCCGAGATGGGACCAGCGGACTCCGGCCGCCAGCATGATCGCAATCGTGATCGCGGCGTAGACCAGCGACGTTCCGAGGTCCTGCAACAGGACGAGGGCCGTCGGGACCATGCCGATCGCCAGGTATCGCAGCGTCCGCTTCGTTTCCGATCCGGCCCTGGTGCCGTCGAGGACGAACCCCGCCAGCGCCAGGATGAGCAGGAGCTTGCCCGGCTCGGCCGGCTGGAACGAGAACAGGGGAAGTTCGATCGCCTGGGTCGAACCCCGTGCTGCGAAGCCGAAGACGAATGTCGCAATGATCGATATGCAAAGGAGTGCGTACAGCCCCGTCCTCAAGTCGCGGAATCGCGAATAATCGAAACGGGCCAGTAGGACCATTCCCACAATACCGATCACTGCGTAGATGGCCTGACGCTGCGGAAGCAGGTCGGGAGCGCCCGCAATCGGTTTTTCGCTTGCCGCACCGAGGGTGAGGACCGAGGCCAGCACCAGCCCGATCGCCGCGAACATCATCCAGCCGTCGAGCCCGCGGAGCCCGAGCCGATCGACCAGCCCGCCCCCGAGGGGCTCCTCGAGCCGGTCCCTTCCTGTCAGACGGGAGGACTCCATCTACTCGACGTTTGCCCCTCCTCCGCCCACCGGTGCTGCGGTCTTGTCGAAATAGCTGGAGAGCATCGCCAGGGCGACGGGGGCGGCCGTGTCCACGCCGAAACCGCCCTGCTCGACGGTGACCGCGACCGCGATCTCGGGATCCTCGTAGGGCGCGAGCACCGCGTACCACGACTGGTCCCCATAGGGCGGACGCTCGGCGGTCCCGGTCTTGCCCGCGACCTTGACCGGGAAGCCCCCGAATACCGGGTACGAGGTGCCCTCCGGCGCCTGCGCGGCGAGGTTGAGGCCATCCATGATCGCCTGGCGATCGTCTGCCGCGATCGGGACCTTGCGGACGGGATCCGGTTCGCCTTCGGAGAGGACCCGGCCCGCGACGTCCTCGACCTGCTTGACCAGGCTCGGACGGAAGACCGTGCCCCCGTTTCCGAGGGTCGAATACCCGAGGGCGATCTGGAGCGGGTTGGCCTGGAGGTCACCCTGGCCGATCGAGAGCTGGATGTTGTCGCCGACCGCCCATGGCCGGTCGGTATCACCGTTCTCGTAGAGCGCGTTTCGCCAGGCCGGGGTCGGCAGAAGGCCCTCGGACTCGCCGACCAGGTCGATCCCGGTCGGCTCTCCGATTCCGAACTGGCTGGACCACTCCTGAAGGGTGTCGGTCTGGTTCATCTCCTGGCCGAGTCGGTAGAAGTAGACGTCCGAGGAGACCTCGAGCGCCCGGGCCAGATCGACCGGGCCGTGGACCTGCTCACCGGCATTGGTGAAAGTCTGGCCGGCGACCGTGATCTTCCCCGCATCCTGGACGACCGTGGTCGGATCGATGATTCCGGCGTCGAGTGCCGCGACCGCGGTGAACGGCTTGTAGACCGACCCGACCGGGTAGGCACCGGCGATCGCCCGGTTGAACATCGGGGCCCCCTGGTCCTCGTCCCAGAGACGGTCCGCCTCCGCTTCGCTCAGGGGCCGGGTGAATATCGCCGGATCGACGGTCGGGTAGGAGCCGAGCGCGAGGGTCTCACCGGTGCGAACGTCCAGGGCGACGAACGCTCCGGGCAGGCCGATGCTGGCCAGTGCCGCCTCGCCCGCCGACTGGAGACCGAGGTCGATCGTAAGCCGGATCGAATCCCCGGCCACCGGATCGATCGAATCGAGGGTTCCCCGGATCCTGCCCAGCGAGTCGACCTCGAGCCGGGTCGTCCCCGGCTCTCCCCGGAGCTCCGAATCGTAGGTCTGCTCGATCCCGGCCTTGCCGATCGTGTCACCGGCCTCGAGCTCCCCGGACCTGTCCTGGTCGAGCTCCTCGGCGGTGACCTCCCCGACGCTGCCGAGCAGGTGCGCCGCCAGGGTTCCCTGGGGGTAGCTGCGAACGAAGACCCGGCTGATCACGACCTGGGGAAAGCGCTCCCGATTCTCCCTCAGGTAGAAGACGACCGAATCGTCGACGTCGTCGACCAGGGTGACGGGGGAGCCCGGCGGGTTGTCCTCGATCTCGGCCCGGTATTTCCTGCGAATCCAGTCGGTCGATCGATCGATCACCGGGGCGAGCTTCAGGAAGAGGTCCCGCCTCTGCTGGGCGTCGATCGGGACCCTGGTCGGGTCCAGCTGTAGGGCGGTGCGGGCCCGGTTGCCGACCAGGATGCGACCGTTGCGATCGAGCACCTCGCCCCGGGGTGCCCGAATCCTGAACTCGAGGGTGCGGTTCGCCTTGGCCTCGGCGAGATACTCATCCCCCGTGACCACCTGCAGTGACCAGAGCCTGACCACCAGCACACCCAGCAGGATCGAAGCGAGGATGCCGAGGACCATCCCCCGGGTAAGGCCCTGACGTCCCGTCCGGCCGCTTGGGTTGATTCCCTGACTCTTGTCGAAAATGTCCTTCATCGATCCCCGACGCCCTCCCAGGGAACGTTCCCGCGGGGGGTCGCATTCCTGCGCCTCCGCCGGCGCCGGTCGCGGTCATCCACCAGACCGGGTGCCAGGACCTTCCTGAACAGCAGGAAGATCGGAATCCCGAGCAGGAAACCATAGAGGGCCTGGACCACCAGCTCGGCCGGTGCCCCCCAGCTGAGCGGCCCCGACAGGCCGAGCGCAGCGGTCAGTAGCCCGATCACCAGGTTGGCGACGAGCGTTCCGAGGCCGCAGGCGACCCCGGCGGCGAGCCACTCCACCTCGGTTCCCCGCTCCCGGTAGATACCCGCCAGATAGCCGGCTGCCATCAGGGCGAGTGCGGTCGAACCGAGCGGTGAGTTGGTCAGCGCATCGGAAAGACGTCCGACCACGAAGCCGGCGACTCCGCCGGTCAGGCCCCCGCCCAGGAGCCCGAACACCACCACGGATGCCGGCAGGATCCAGATCACGGTCCCGGCCAGCTCGACCGGGGAGAGAAGGTAGGTCTGGAGCACGAGTGCGAGCAGGAGCAGCAGGCCGGAACGGACCAGGATCGACGGGGTGAGGATCATCCCCTGCTCCCCCCGGTCAGGACGGTCAGGTACTCGAGGGTGGCGAAGTCGGGATAGGGCTTGATGTCGACACTCTTGACCGCTTCGCGGGTATCGATCGGAACGGCCTTGACCTCCCCGATCGGAAGATTCGGGGGGTAGATCGATGCGAGGTCATCCTCACGCCAACCGGCCGTGACCACACTCTCGCCATCCTCGAGGCCGCGGGTCTCGTCGATGAACTCGAGCACGAACTCTCCGGTCGTCCCGATCTTCGCGGTGACCACGCCCTGGGAACCCCCAGGGACGACTTTCGCACTCACCGCGCTGCTTCCATCGGGAAGCAGGGTGACGACAGCCTCTGAAGGGGCCACCGAGCTGACCTTGCCGACCAGGCCCTGGTCCGAGACCACCGGGTCGTCCACTTCGATGCCGTCGGAGGAGCCCCGGTCAATCCCGGCCGTCGTAATCCAGATAGTCGGTGATCGGGTGGTGATCCTTGCCGTCACCGGCTGGTAACCGGAGGGAATCCTGCCGCTCCGCTGGAGCCCCAGCAGCCGACGGAACTGTCGGTTCTCCTGGACGGCGACCCGGCCGGCGACCACTTCCGCCTCGGCGTTGGCGAGCCTCGACCTGAGTCGCTCGTTCTCTCCCCTTGCGGCAAAGGTCTCGTCGAACCACCCGATCAGGTCCCGCGCCGGCTTGAAGGCGTCACTGATCACGTTGCCGATCGGACCGGTGACCGTCCCGACCGCCTGCCCGAACCCTCCCGATCCCCCGCCGAAGGTGACCGTGATCAGGATGAAGGCAAGGGCGACCAGGCCCAGAAGGACCGCTCGCCTGCGCCTTATCTGCTTCCTGTACACGTCACCTTTCGCCCGGACTCACACCGGGCCGTCCCCCGAACGGTTGAAGCACGACTCTGCCACTGCCGGGGGCGGAAATCCGGGAGCGGGCGGTGGCGGGGCTCCGCATTCACCCGGCGCCTTCCCCTTCAGGGACGTCGATTCCCGGCTGGATGCGAAGTTCAGGGGCCAAGTCGGCCAGAAGGGGCACCGGAAGCCCGATCACGTTCGAGAGGTCCCCCTCGATCGACTCGACGAGGGCAGATCCCGCCCCCTGGACCGCGTAACCGCCCGCACGTCCTTCCCACTCCCCGCTCGCGACGTAGGCATCCACTCCCTCCCGGGTCAGCTCCCGCAAGACGACAGCGGTCTCGGCGATGCCCGTCCGGACGTCCTCTGGGCCGGGACCGATGACCGCGAGACCACTCAGGACGAGGTGGGTCCGACCCGAGAGCTGAGCGACGTACTCATGTGCGCGGAAGGCATCCCCTGGCTTACCGAGCAGTCGACCGTCGAGGACGACTTCGGTATCGCAACCGATCGTCAGGCTGCCGGGCCCGGCGATCGAACGTGCCTTGAGCAGGGCATTGGCGAGTACGGCCTCCCTGGGCTCCCCATGGACGATCTCCTCGACTTCCGGCACGGAGATGGCGAAGCGGACCCCGAGCCTCTTGAGCATCTCCCGCCTCTGGGGGGAGGCCGATGCGAGTACGACGGGTGGGGTTGCAGAGCCGCTCATCTTCGACCACTGACTCCGAGGGGGTGGACGTTCCGGCGGGGAGGCGGTGCTCCTGGGCCTCGCTCAGAGACCCTCGGGAAACCAGATCGCGATCTCCCGGGCCGCCGAGTCATCGGAATCGGATCCATGCACCATGTTGAAGGTCACTTCCAGGGCGAAGTCGCCCCGAATCGATCCCGGGGCCGCTTCGGTCGGGTCGGTTGCCCCAATCAACTGGCGAGCCGCCTTTACGGCCTCTGGGCCCTCCAGCACCGCAGCGACCAACGGACCACCCGTGATGAAGCTGACCAGCTCGCCGAAGAACGGCTTCTCGACGTGCTCGGCGTAATGCTCGCGAGCGATCTCCTCGGTGGCAGTCATCTTCTTGAGCGCCGCAATCCGCAGACCTTTTCGTTCGAAACGGGCCAGGACCTCTCCGGTGAGCGCCCTCTCGAACGCATCGGGCTTTACGAGGATCAATGTCTGGGTCATCTCGGGTTACTCCGTTCGGGTCGGCCGGAAGGGGGCTCGGGGCTATCTGTCGCCCTGGTCCTCGCCGGCATTGATCGGTTTCTCCCCCTCGCGCGTCGGCATCCCGGCTGCTCCCTGGGCACCCTCGTCGCCAGCTCCGCTGCGAACCCGGCCTCGAGCGGCCTTCGCTCGCGATCCCTTCGAAGGTGATCCGGCGGCGGCCTGACCGCTCTTGCTGCCCTTGGTTCGGCTTCTCCGCCCCTCCGGCTTTCGCTTCGGCTCGATCAGGGTCGTCTCGCAATATGGGCAGAGCTTCCAGCCGAGGCCGACCGGCCGGTCACAGGAGGGACACGGTTCACGCAGCCGCGAGCGACAGCTCGGGCACCTGAGAAAGTCCGACTCGGCGGGGTAACCGCACTTTCTGCAGGAGCCGGCCCGCACCCGCCTGAGCTGTGCCTGGGTGGCCCGAACGTCCCACTCCCGCTCCTTGGCGTCGTCGAGGAACTCGGGTGGACGGAGGATCGTGTAGACAAGCGTGCCGACGAAGGGGAAGAAGGATGCTGCGGTCGAACAGCCGATCAGGAAGGGGTCGGAGATCCGTTTGCGGGCGTCGTTGTAGGTGAAGAAGATCAGCGCGATCCAGACCGCAATCAGTCCGAATACGGCGAGGGTGAGGAACATCCCGAGGACCCCGTCGCCCAGACCGAATATCGCCTCGACCGGTGCGGGTGCCTGCAATGCGATTGCCGTCGATATCAAAGGAAGAGCCTCCCGAAGGCGTAGCCGATTCCGAAGAAAACGAGGATCACCACCGCTACGACGGCCGCAACGAGGGCCATCATCGTCAAGAGCTGGGTTCCGGACAGACGATCCACCCGACAATCCTGCCACCGCGACCGGACCGGGAGGCCGGGCTACCGGATCCGGCACTCAGGGCTGCAGCGGCGCAAGTGCAGCGACCAACCCGTGCGACCCACAGACCAGCACTGCGCCGCCGAACGAGCTCGCGGCCGACCTTGCGGCGTCGAGCGCCTCGACCGGTACGGGGTGGACCTCTACCTCGATCCCCAATTCCCGGCCCGCGTCTCCGACCCGCTCGGCGGGGAGTCCCTCGCGGGCCCTCGAGCCGACCAGGTGCGGGGCCTGGCATGGGAAGAGGACTGCGGTCCTGGCAACAAGTGGCTCGAGCAGTTGGACCGGGTCGCGATCGGAGAGGCAGCCGAAGACGACCGCCAGCGGGCGATCCCCGATCACCTCTTCGAGGGCCTCTGCGACCGCCTCGATCCCGTCCCTGTTGTGGGCGACGTCGAATACGACGGGGGGATTCGATCCGGTGATCTCGAGTCGTCCCCTGACTCCGGCCCGATCGAGTGCCAGGAGGCGGGTCGCTTCGTCGATCGGGCCGGTGAAGGGCTCGACCGCAGCCAGGGCAAGGGCGAAGTCGATCCGGGCATACCGACCCAGGGGGGTAGCCGGACCGGTTCCGGGGTCACCCACTTCGACCAGTTCACAGCCCCGTTCGGCAGCAGTCCGGGCCGCGAGCTCCCCCACCTCGGGCCCCAGCGGGCCGACCACCAGACGGGTGCCGGGCCTGAGGACGGCGAGCTTCTCCCCCGCTATCTCGAGCTCCGTTTCACCCAGCCACTCCGTATGGTCGAGGCCGATCGAGGTAAGCACGGTGACCTCGGACGGGATCACGTTGGTCGAGTCGAGTCGGCCGCCCATGCCGGCCTCAATCATGGCGGCTTCGACGCCTGCGTCCGCCAGGGCAACGAAGGCGGCCGCGGTCGCGACCTCGAACTGGGTGAGGCTTCCGTACTCGGGCAGCGCCGCCTCGACCTGATCGACCGCCGGGCGGACCCGTTCCAGGGCGGCTTCCCAGGCCGCCGCCCCGATTGGCTCCCCAGAGACCCGGGTCCGTTCGGTCCAATCGGTCAGGTGGGGCGAGGTATGGGAGCCGGCCAGCACGCCTGCGGCATCGAGCAGGGCCGCGCCGTAGAGAGTGGTCGATGTCTTCCCGTTGGTCCCGACCACGTGGACGGTCCGGTAGCGGTCCTGGGGCGAGCCGAGCGCCTCCATCAGCGGTCCCATCCGCTCGAGTCCGGGACGCCACCCGACCTCGGCCAGCGAGTCGAACCACTCCCCCGTCGACCTCTCGGGAGTGGCTTCGGTCAACCGAGTCCGGCGATCCTGTCCCGGAGGTCCTGCTCGCGACGGCGCTCCTCCGAGACGACCTCCGGTGGTGCCTTCTCGGTGAATCCCGGGGAGCCGAGTCGCCCGACCACCTTCTCGAGCTCGGCCTCGAGCTTGCTGCGCCGGCTGTCGAGCCGTTCGGCAATCTCGGCCGGGTCGAGTCCTTCCCCGGGGAGGATCCCGAAGCCGGCGACCGTGGCCAGCGGTTCATCGCCATCGGGCTGGACGGCCTCGGCCCTGCCCAGTCGGGTGACGAACTCGTAGGTACCCGGTTCAGCTGGCTGGACCACCCGGAGGACCGTCCCGGCCGGGACCCCGGCTGCATCACGCCAACTCCTGAGCAGACGGGTCATCCCGATCGCCTCCCCGAATGCCTCTTCCAGTTCGGGATCGATCCTGGTCAGATCGGCTACCGGGAGGTCGTGGACGACCAGCTCGCCCTCCCGATACGGGTGGTATCCCCAGATCTCCTCGGTGACGAAGGGCATCACTGCATGGACCAGGGCGAGCGTGCGCTCGAGGGTCGACAGCAGGATCGGTGCGAGGGAAGGGTCCCCGTCGTAGATGCGGGGCTTGACCATCTCCAGGTACCAGTCGCAGAGGTCGGTGAAGACGAAGTCATAGAGCTCCCCGACCGCGTGGCTGAAGTCGTACTCGGAGACCAGTTCACCGAAGGTGGCGACCGTCGACTCGAGCCGGGAGAGGATCCAGCGGTCCTCGTCGGCCTGGGGATCCGGTGGCACGATCCGCCCGGCCGGGTCGGGGGCCTCGACGTTCAGGAGGATCAGGCGCGAGGCGTTCCAGAGCTTGTTGGCGAGGTCGCGCCCCTGCTCGACCCGGGCATCGGAGAAACGGACGTCCTGGGTCGAGGACATCGCCAGCAGGCCGAACCTGAGCGCATCGGCGCCATGCCGATCGATCTCCTCCAGGGGGTCTATCCCGGTGCCGAGCGACTTCGACATCCGTCGACCGTCACGGGCCTGGATCACCGCATGGACGTAGACGTCGTCGAAGGGAACCTTCCCGGTGAACTCGATTCCGGTCATCACCATCCTCGCCACCCAGAGGAAGAGGATCTCCCGGGCGGTGGTCAGGAAGTCGGTCGGATAGAAGGCCCTCAGGTCGGGGGTGTCCTCGGGCCATCCGAGGGTTGCGAAGGGCCAGATCGCCGATGAGAACCAGGTGTCGAGGACGTCCTCATCCTGGACCCACCCCTCGCCCTCGGGTGCCTCCTCACCGACCCAGGTCTCGTCGCCCCGGTACCAGACCGGTATCCGGTGGCCCCACCAGAGCTGGCGCGAGATGCACCATGGCCGGATCTCCCTCATCCAGTCGAGGTAGACCCTCTTCCACCTCTCCGGGGTGATCCGGACCTCGTCCCGCTCGACCGCCTCGATCGCCGGGCCGGCCAGTTCCTCCATCCGGCAGAACCACTGGAGCGAGATGAGCGGCTCGATCCGCTCACCCGACCGGTGGGAGAAGGGAACCGAATGGACGTAGGGCTCCTCCCCCTCGAGCACTCCTTCCTCCCTGAGTGCAGAGACCACGGCTTCCTGGGCCTCGGCGACGGTCAGGCCTGCGAACCGTTCACCGGCCTCGTCCAGCATCCGCCCGTCCTCGCCGATGATCGTCACCTCCTCGAGTCCGTGGCGGCGGCCGATCTCGAAGTCATTGGCGTCGTGGCCCGGGGTGATCTTCAGGGCCCCTGTTCCGAACTCGGGGTCGACGTGCTCGTCGGCGATGATCGGGATGCGACGGCCGACCAGGGGGAGCGTGCAGTGGCCACCGACCAGGTCCGAGTAGCGCTCGTCGGTCGGATTGACCGCAACCGCGGTGTCGGCCATCATCGTTTCGGGCCGGACCGTCGCCACGGTCAGCGAACGATCGGAGCCCTCGATCGGATAGCTGATCGAGAACAGCGTGTCCTCCTGGTCGCGGTTCTCGACCTCGAGGTCGGAGATCGCCGACCTCGATCCGGGATCCCAGTTGACCATGTACTCGTCTCGATAGATCAGGCCCTTCTCGTAGAGCTCGACGAAGACCCGACGGACCGCCCTCGCGTAATCGTCATCGAGGGTGAACCTCTCCCGGTCGTAGTCGCAGGAGGCACCGAGCCGCTGGTACTGGTCACGGATCCTCGCCGCGTATTCCTCCTTCCAGGCCCAGACCCGTTCGGTGAAGGCCTCCCTGCCAAGCTCGTGGCGGTCGGTCCCGTCTTCCCGGAGGCGCTTCTCGACCACCGCCTGGGTGGCGATCCCGGCATGGTCGGTACCGAGGATCCAGAGGGTGTTCCGGCCCTCCATCCGGGCTCGCCGCACGAGCACGTCCTGGACCGATCCGTTGAGGGCGTGCCCCATGTGGAGTGCCCCGGTCACGTTGGGTGGCGGGATCGCGATCGAATAGTTCTCCTCAGGGGTGCCCGTGGCCTCGGGGTGGAAATAGCCACCCTCGAGCCACCGGCGAAAGATCGCCGGCTCGGCCTCCTGCGGCTCCCAGCGGGTCGTCCGCTCGAGCTTTTCCCGTGCCTCCGCGTCCAAGGGAGGCGATCTTATTGCCAGGCCCCGTGGCGCCGGTCGCCAGGGGTGGTGGCTCAGGCCGTCTGCTCGCCCGCTTCGGGATCGATGCCGATCGCCCCATCCGGACCATCGAGCGAGGCATCGGTGACCAGCATGGGCGGGTTGCCGTGGTCGATCGAATCCCTGGTGACGACGCACTTGGTCACGTCGGACCTCGACGGCAGTTCGAACTGGACGTCCAGCAGGGCCTCCTCGATGATCGAGCGAAGACCCCTGGCGCCGGTCTCCCGCTCGAGCGCCCGATCGGCGATCGCATCGAGCGAATCATCGGCAAACACGAGCTCGACCCCGTCGAACTCGAAGAAGCGCTGGAACTGGCGGTTGAGGGCGTGCCGCGGTTCGGTCAGGACCCGGACCAGGTCGCCCCGGTCTAGCTGGTGGAGCGCCGCCAAGACCGGGAGCCTGCCGATGAACTCGGGGATCATGCCGTACTCGATCAGGTCCTCCGGCAGGACCTGCTCGAAGAGCTCACCCGGGTCCTCCCCACGCTCGTGCTCCATCGCAGCCCCGAATCCGATCCCACGCTGGTCGACCCGGCGCTCGATCACCCGGTCGAGCTCGGCGAACGAGCCGCCGCAGGTGAAGAGGATGTTGGTCGTGTCGATCGTCAGGTATTCCTGGTGGGGATGCTTGCGACCGCCCTGGGGGGGGACTGAGGCCGTGGTTCCCTCGAGGATCTTGAGCAGTGCCTGTTGGACCCCCTCGCCGGAAACGTCCCGGGTCAGCGAAGGGTTCTCGGCCTTGCGGGTGATCTTGTCGATCTCGTCGATATAGATGATCCCGGTCTCGGCCCTGGCCACGTCGTAGTCGGCGGCCTGGATCAGCTTGAGCAGGATGTTCTCGACGTCCTCACCGACGTATCCGGCCTCGGTCAGCGCCGTCGCATCCGCGATCGCGAAGGGGACGTTGAGGATCCGGGCGAGGGTCTGAGCGAGCAGGGTCTTGCCGCACCCGGTCGGACCGAGCAGCATGATGTTCGACTTCTGTAGTTCGACTTCCGGGTCTTCGGAGTCCGACATGCGAACACGCTGGTAGTGGTTGTAGACGGCGACCGAGAGCGACTTCTTGGCCGAGGACTGACCGATCACGTAATCGTCGAGCACCGAATTGATCTCCTCCGGACGAGGCAGTCGTTCGAGGTCGAGGCCGGGGACCGAGGCGGCCGGCTCGATCATCTCCTCGTCGATGATCTCGTTACAGAGGTCGAGGCATTCGTCGCAGATGTAGACGCCGGGACCGGCGATCAGCTTCTTGACCTGCCGCTGTGACTTTCCGCAGAAGCTGCAGAGGAGCTGCTCGTTCGAATCGTTGCCTCTGGCCACCGGCCCAACCCCTCTCTTTCCGCTTCCCGTCTTCCCGATTTAGTGATTGAGAAAGGCCGGGACCCAATCTAACAGCGGGGACTGCCCGGCCCGATCGCTTTCTTTGTCACCGGCGCCCCGCTCCCTGCCGGCGGGAAGGAACTTTCTCGCCTACCGACCGGCCTGTAGGGTCGGCAACGTGGCCGTTCGGGTGGAAAGGATCGACAGGGAGTCGCTCGGGCTGGTCGAGCCATTGTTCGCCGATTACCAGCGCTTCTACGAAGTCGAGGAGATCGACCAGGCAAGAAACCGAGCTTTTCTCGAGCAGTTCGTCGACAGCGACGAGAAGGGCTGGCTGTTCGGGGCCTTCGAGGACGACCGGATCCTCGGCTTCACTTGCCTCCACCGCCACAAGAGCTCGTTGAGGGCGGCCGATACCGTCCTGCTCTACGACCTGTTCGTCCTGTCCGACGCCAGGGGGAAGGGGATCGGGCGATCCCTGATCGAGAAGGGCCTGGAGGTAGCCAAAGATACCGGCGCGGCCTGCCTCGAGTGGTCGACCGCGCCGGACAACGAGACCGCCCAGCGACTCTACGACTCGATCCCCGGTGCCGAGAAGTCCTCCTGGTTGGTCTACGAAGTCGAGACCTGAGTCACCGGCCTTGCTTCTGCTCGATCCGGAAGTCGGGGATACCTCCAAGAGAAAGGCGGGCCGCCACCCGAAGGTGACGACCCGCCTCTTAATGCCTTGCCGGGGCCTCGCCCCGGTCTTGAGACCTTCCCTACTGCCGGTCTTCCGGACCGCCGGGTCCCTGATCGACCTCTTCGACGATCTCGACCTGCTCGACCTGACCGGGCTGCTCGATGCCCGCGGACGGGCCGCCGCCGGTCACCACGCGACCGCCCTTCACCTCGACGAGGTTGAAGTAGAGGACCGAAACGATGATCGCCAGGTACGGGTAGACCGCGATCACCAGGATGATTCCCCCGATGATCCCGAGTATCGGGGTGATCGCGGCTAGGATGCCGATGACCTCTGCGATGACGATGTAGGCTACGATCATCAGGAGGCCGACGCTGAGGACTCGCCACCGGTTGTCCTTGGTCAGCTCCGAGCTCCTCGACATCGAATCGAAGACACCCTTGTTCTCGACCATCATCGCTGGGGTCGAAACGGCCCAGAGCAGGGTAAGAATGATGCCCGGGATGATCAGGAGGACGAATCCGATCGCGACCAGGACTCCGACCACGATCGCCAGGAGGATCAGCGAGACAAGCCTGGGCCAGACCAGCCCGAGGAGTTCCCCTACCGAGGCATCGACGACTCCGTCCGCTTCGACGTCCTCGACCACCTTGACCATCGCCCCCGCGAACCAGACGCTCGCGATCAGCTGGACGATTCCGGCGATCAGGCCGATCAACCATCCGCCGTCACCGGACAGGTAGTTGAGGATGACCACCGGAATGAAAAGGATCAGGGCGATGATCCAGACGGCCCCGAATGCCTGTTTGTAGATATCTCCAGTGCGGCTGAAGACGCCCCCTACATCGAGCTTGCCCTCAGCGGTAACCGTTTCGTTCACGACTTTCTCCTCCGTTCCCGTTTTTCGGCGAAATGTGCTCCGCCGCCCCACGTTTTCCACCGAACCCCCCGGATCCTTCCCGGGAACGGTTTTTCGCAGGGCTTGACGAACTTAGCGCCAGGCACGGGCGAAAGTGTGAATCGGCGGTCAAATGCGCGGAAATAGCGAAAAACCGGGCTCTATTCCGGCCGACGGGTCTAAGCCGGGTCTTCGGGCCGTTCCTGCTGTAGCTGCTGGGTAGCCCCGGGGTCGGCCACGCCTCCCTGACCGAGTGAGCCGGGCTCCGTTGCCGGCTCCAGACCGGCGCCGGGGCCTCCGCCGGCTACCACCGCCTGGCCATGAAGGGCGGCCAGATCGAAGTAGAGGACGGCGTAGACCATCGCGATGTACGGATAGATCGCGATCAGCCCGACGACCGCCGCGACGATCCCGAGGATCGGCGTGATCTCGCTGAGGGCGAAGACGATCAGCATGAAGATCAGTAGCGCCAGGTAGATCAGGACGATTACCCCGAGGATCTTCCAGAGGTTTCCCCTGGTCAGCTCGGCGCTCCGCGCCATCGTCTCGAAGACCCTCTTCTCCTCCACGAACAGCGCCGGCACCGCCACCGTCATCTTCAGGGCGACGATGATCCCAGGGATCAGCAGGAACAACGTCCCCACGTAGATCAGGGCATAGGTCGAGATCGCCAGCAGGATCAGCGATGGGATCCGCGGAGCCACGAGCCCGATCAATTCCCTGACCGAGGAGTCGAACGTCCCGTCGGCCTCGACGTCCTCGACGATCTTGACCACGATTCCGACGAACCAGAGCGCGGCGAGGAAGAAGAGGATGTAGGCGAGGAAGATGATCACCGGCCCCTTGACCAGGATCCCGATGCCGGCGAGGACCGCTACCGGGACGAACAGCGAGAGCAGGACCAGCCAGAAGGCCCCGAACGCCGGTCTGTATATCTCCCCGACCCGCCTGAACAGCTCGCCGATGTTGAGTTGCGGAACGAAGGTGACTGGTGAGTTCATCTCGAGTGCCTCCCGTAATCATCGCGGGAGTCGGAGGGCCGACCGGGGACGAGCGACTCCCTCACGAATTCACAGTTCGGCCGAACCTAGTCGACCGGACAGGGGCCTTGTGTGAATCGTCGCCTGGATTCCCGCTACTAGCGAAAAAACGCTGGAGGGATGGCGGAGTCCCCGCTGGGTCAGTGGTGCTCGATGACCCGGTCGACGATCCCGTAGTCCCTGGCTTCCTCGGCGCTCATGAAGTAGTCGCGCTCGGTGTCCTTGGTGACCTTCTCCAGGTCCTGCTTGGTGTGCTCAGCGAGGATCTTGTCGAGACGGCCGCGGGTGTCGATGATCTCGTTGGCGTGGATCTCGATGTCGGTCGCCTGGCCCTGGAAGCCCGAGGAGACCTGGTGGATCAGGATCTTCGAGTTCGGCAGGGCCATCCGCTTGCCCTCGGCGCCTCCGGCCAGGAGGAGCGCCCCCATGCTCATCGCGATCCCGACGCAGATCGTCTGAACGTCTGGCTTGATGAACTGCATCGTGTCGTAGATCGCCAGACCGGCATAGACCGACCCGCCGGGCGAGTTGATGTAGAGGCTGATGTCCTTCTCGGGGTCGTCGGACTCGAGGTGGAGCAGCTGGGCAACGATCAGGTTCGCGACCTCGTCGTCGACTGCGCTGCCGAGGAAGATGATCCGCTCATTGAGGAGCCGGGAGTAGATGTCGAACGAACGCTCGCCACGCGAGGTCTGCTCGACCACCATCGGAACAAGGGGACTCATGCCTTCGAGTCTATATCGGCGACCGGGCGGGCGACCACTCAGCGGGGGTCACCGGGCGTCCAGAGCTTCCCACCGGACTCGGGCTTCGCGGCCTCCTGTCCGTCCTCCCCCGCCTCTCCGTCGCCTTCGGCGGCGAGGGAGACCGGGACCGGCACGGGCGTGGCTGACTCGACCAGACGATCGATCGCCTTGCGAACCCGGATGTCCTCCCTGATCGCGGTATCGCGCCCATCGCGGGATAGTCGTTCGAGGAGCTTCTCCGGGGTGGTCCGCTCCTTCTCGGCAACCGGGCCGAGTTCCCCGAGCAGTTCGGCGTCGTCGACCTCGATCCCCTCGGCATCAGCCACCGCGACGACTGCGGCTTCCCGACGGATCTCCCGCTCGGCATCCGGGAGCGACTCGGCGATCACCTCTTCCCTGGTCTTCCCCTGCATCTGGAGCCATGAGTCGGGGTTCATCCCGCTGCCGGCGATCTGGCGCTCGACTCGCTCCCAGCGCTCCTTGGCCCTGGCTTCGGCGAGCGCTTCCGGCACATCGATGGTCGCTCCCTCGGCAACGGCATCGACCACGTTGACCCGGAAATCCTGGTCGGCCCGTTCGGACAACGCCTCGGCCAGGCGCTGGGAGATGTCGTCGCGGAGTTCACCGATCGTCTCGAACTCGGAGACCGAGACCGCCAGCTCGTCATCGGCTTTCGGAAGGCGCTTTTCCCTGACCTCGGAGACCGAGACCGCGAAGGCCGCGTCTTTGCCGGCCAGGTGCTCTGCGCCGTAGTCCTCCGGAAAGGTGACCTCGACCTCGACATCCCCGCCGCCGACCGCCCCGACCAGTTGCTCCTCGAACCCGGGGATCAGCCGTCCCGAGCCGATCTCGATCACCTCGCCAGTCGCACTACCACCCTCGAATTCCTCCCCGTCGAGCCGGCCCGTGAAGTCGACCAGCACGTGGTCTCCTTCCGCCGCAGGGCGATCCACCGGCTCGAGCCGCGCCATCGACTCCCTCAGACGGTCGAGTTCGCGATCGACCATCTCATCGGGTACCTCTGCCTCGGGGCGTTCGACCTCGAGGCCCAGATACTCGCCCAGCGAGGCCTGGGGCCTCACCCCGATCTCGAAGGCGAAGGAAAGCGGCTCTCCTTGTTCGGTCGGCGACTCGGTCACCTCGACCTCGGGGTCGCCGATCGGGGCGATGCCCGACTCGTAGACCGCGCGCATGTACCACTCGGGCAGCGCTTCCCGGATCGCGTCTTCGAGCACCGGCCCGAAGCCGACCCGCTGGATCACCAGGGCCGGCGGCGCCTTGCCCTTGCGGAACCCGGGCAGCCGCATGTCCCGGGCGATCGAACGGGCCGCGCGGCCGATCGCCTGGTCGACGTCGTCGGGCGGGACCGTGACTCCAACCCTTACCCGGGACCCTGCCTGTTCATCTACGGTCGTCTGCAAGGCCGACTGACCCTAGCGACCCTCCGGACCGGGGGAGGCCGCCCGCCGAAGGCGCCGAACCGCAAGCCGCCCGAGTTCGGAGGCGAAGTCGAGGAGGAACCCGACCAGCCGACCGACGGGACCGGTGACCAGCCAGGCCCCGAACTTCCTCCTCGGGACCGGCCCAGACCGGAAGTCCTGGTTCAAACCCCGGCGCTCCGTTGGATCTCACCGGAGCGGATCCTCCGCTCGAGCAGGTCACCGTGCCCCGCCTTGACCGCCCGGTCGGCCCGGTCCGGGTCTAACTCGATCCCCTGCTCGAAGGCCAGGTCGAGCAGTTCCTGCTTGCGCATGCTCTGACGGGCCGACTCGAAGAAGGTCCAGGCGAGCACACCGAAGATCAGGAAGGTGCCCTCGATCATCATGATCACCCCGGCGATGCTCTGGTCGGCAATCGCGGTCAGGCCCCACTTCGCCTGACCGGCCGCGTAGTTCTCGTACAGGGTGACCTGGGTCCACATCAGGACGTTCCCGAGGATCGCCGCCGTGAACCGGACGGCGACCACGTAGATCACCTTCCAGCCGGGACCGAACCAGGTGGGTACCGGGAGCGGGCCGAACACCGGCATCCACATCAGGATCCCGAAGCCGAGGAACATCGCGTGCTCGATGCCGTGGGTCAGGCTGCTCCCCCAGGCTGCGTCGTAGAGGCCCGGGATGTGCCAGATGAAGAGGTTGGCCGCCCAGAGCGGATAGGCGACCAGGGGGTTGGCCAGCACCTGGAGGCGCCCGATCAGGGGTAGCGCGAGAATCGGCTGGAGAATCGAGCGGGTCAGGCCGAGGACGATCAGCAGGCTGGCGATGTCCCCGATCATCAGGTGCTCGACCATGTGTGCGATGACCAGCTCGTCCGCCAGGTAGCCGAGTGGGTTGAACATCACGAAGGCGGCCAGGAAGAGTCCAGTCCCGAAACAGGCCTGCCTCCAGACCGGGATCGGCCGGTCGTCCCAGGCCAGGTTCATCGCGCGCTTCCAGTAGAAGACGACCGCGGCGGTCAGCGGGACCAGCTCGATCAGTGCGAGGACTGTGGGGTTCATCTCGGTTTGGTTCGGGGCGGGGAGGAACCCCGATCCCGATTCAGGGTATCGCCGGGCCGCCGCCGACCAGAGTGATCGGGACCCGGATGCCCGGCATCCCGCCCACTGCTAGGTTCAGTTCGGGTCGGACCGGACGGCCGTCCCGGCAAGCGAACGACAAGGAGATTCGGAGCAGATGGGTGAAGGAATCCTCGGCGAGGCAGCCTCGGCCAAGCGGGAAGAGATCGTCGGCATGCTGACCAAGGCCTACTGGATGGAGATCGAGACCGTGATGAACTACATCGCCAACTCGGTCACTCCCGACGGTGTGCGGGCGCCGGAGGTAGGCGCCTCGCTCCAGACCGACATCCAGGAGGAACTCGGCCACGCCCAGCTCTACGCCAAGCGGATCAAGGAGCTCTACGGGGTGGTGCCCGGATCGATGGAGTTCCGTCCCGAGCAGACCTTCCTGCAGCCGGCCGAAGATCCCGGGGACATCGTCCACGTGATCAAGGGGGTCATCGAGGCCGAGGCGGGCGCGATCTCCTACTACTCGGACTTGATCCAGGCCACCGACGGGGTGGATCCGGTGACCCAGGACATGGTGATCACGATCCTCGCCGACGAGGAGGGGCACATGCGGCTGTTCGAGGGCTACCTGAAGGAGTACGAGGCCGAGGGCCTCGCCTGAGGTTCCGGGGCCCGGCATTGGAGTCGGATCCCGAAGCGACGGTCCCGGCCGATGAGGCCGAGCTGATTCGTACCCGACTGGCCGGGGTCGAGCAGAGGATCGCCGAGGCAGCCCTGGCCGCCGGGCGGGATCCTGGCGAGGTCAGACTGCTGCTCGCGACCAAGACGGTCGGCCCCGAACGGATCAGGGTGGCGATCGAGGCCGGAGCCGATCTGGTCGGTGAAAACCGGGTCCAGGAGGTGAGGCCGAAATACGAGGCCCTGGCCGACCTCGAGTACGAGCGGCACTTCATCGGCCACCTCCAGTCGAACAAGGTCAACGCGCTGGTGCCCTACGTGAGTTGCATCGAGTCGCTCGACCGACCCTCCCTCGCCGACCGCCTCCAGAAACGACTCGAGCGAGAGGGCGAGACGATGGAGGTGCTGAGCCAGGTCAATACATCGGGCGAGGAGAGCAAGTTCGGGATCGAGCCCGACGATGCAGTCGGCTTCGCCCGCGAGGTCGCCCAGAGGGATGCCCTCCGGGTCCGGGGCCTGATGACGATCGGCCTGTTCACCGAGGACCCCGAGATCGCCCGTCCGAGCCTCGCAGCCCTGCGGGAGACGGCGGAGCGGATCCGCGAAGACGGGATCGACGGAGTCGAGATGGCGGAGCTCTCAATGGGGATGAGCGGTGCCCTCGAGGTCGCGATCGCCGAGGGGGCGACGATCGTCAGGGTCGGTTCGGCGGTCTTCGGTGATCGCCCGACCCCCTGAGGGGCCTGAAGGTACCTAGCGCCGCACTTTCCTGGTCGCGTCCCTTACCTCGCCGATCAGCTCCTCGAGAACATCTTCGAGGGCGACCAGCCCGACCGTCCCGCCCTGGTCGTCGACCACCCGGGCGAGATGGGAATCGGCGGTGATCATCTCCTCGAGCACCGATCGGAGGCGGCGACGGGAACGAACCGTCGGCAGGGGGCGGATCAGCTGTTCGTCGATCGGCCGGTCCCGTCCGGCGTCGCCACCCTCGAGTGCGTCCTTGAGGTGGAGGTAACCGATCATCTCGCCATCCCTTGTCGCCGGGAAACGGGAGAACCCGGTCCTGGCTGAGGCCCCCTCGACCTCGGCGGCCGTCGCGGTCGCCGGAAGGGTCTCGATCCGATCGATCGGCAGGAGGACCGAGCGGGCATCGCGCTCCTCGAGCTCCAGGGCTCCGGCCAGCAACTGCTCCTCCTGGAAGTCGAGCTTGCCCTCCCGGTGGGAGTGCTCGACGAAGCCGGCGACCTCGTCCCGGGTGAAGACGCTGGTCACCTCGTCCCTCGGCTGGACCCCGCAGGCCCTGAGCACGAGGTTCGCCGAGGCGTTGAGGACGATGATCACCGGGTAGAACAGGTAGGAGAAGGCCCTCAGGGTGCCCGAGAGGGCGAGGGCCGACCGGTCGGGTTCGGCGAGCGCGATGTTCTTCGGGACCATCTCGCCGATCACCACGTGGAGCGAGGCGACGAGGAGCAGTGCCAGCACCACCGAGACCGGATAAGCGACCGAGTCCGGGATCGAAACCAGCCCGAACAGATCCTCGAGAAGGGTTCCGACTGCAGGCTTGGCGAGGGCGCCCAGGCCCAGGGTGCAGAGGGTGATCCCGAGCTGGGCGGCGGCCATCATCAGGGAGACCCTCTCCATCGCCTTGAGGGTCACCCCGGCGACCCTACTGCCCGCATCCGCCTTCGGCTCGATCTCCGAACGACGGGCCGAGATCAGGGCGAACTCGGCCCCGACGAAGAAGGCGTTCAGGCCGAGCAGGCCGACCGATATCGCGAGGGCGAGGCCGACGGTCACGGAAGCCTCATCTCCCCGGTCTCCTCGTTCTCGCCGAGGACCTCCATCTTGACCCGATCGACCCTCAGCCCATCCATCCGGACGACCGAGAGCCGGACGCGAACGGTCCCACCATCGCCCGAGCGATCCTTCGCATCGACCCCGATGTAGTCGCCCTGGCCGGGTACCCGCTCCAGGTCGAAGGCGATCAGCCCGGCCACCGTCTCGTACTCCTCGTTCTCGGGCAACGCGATGCCGGTCCGGTCCTCGATCTCATCGGGCCGGAGCAGACCCGAGACCCTCCAGGAGCGAGGGCCCAGCTCGACCACCGGGTCCTCCTTCGGATCGTGCTCATCACGGACCTCGCCGACGATCTCCTCGACCAGGTCCTCGAGGGTGACGATCCCGTCGAAGCTGCCGAACTCGTCCACCACCACGGCGATCTGCAGGCCGACCTGGCGGAGCTCGGTCAGCAGTGGATCGAGCTCGATGCTGCTTGGCACCAGCACGGGCTGGGCCATGACCTCCCGGACCGGGACCGACCCCCTCTGCTCGAAGGGGACGGCCACGGCATGCTTCAGGTGAACCACTCCTTCGACCTGTTCCTCACCCTCCTCGATCACCGGGAATCTCGATCGGCCGCTCCGTCGGGCCGCTTCGATCACGGACTGGACCGGCTCATCGGGCTGGACCGTCTCGACCCGGACCCGAGGGGTCATCACGTCGTCGGCCCGGTGCTCCCCGAACTCGACCGAGCGCTCCATCAGTTCGGCCGTCTCCTGTTCGAGGAGTCCCTGCTCGGCCGATCGCCTGACCAGTGAGGCGAGCTCCTCCGCCGACCTCGTCGCTGCGAGCTCCTCCTGTGGCTCGATCCCGATCCGCCTGAGGATCCGGTTCGCGGAACCGTTCGCCCCCCTGATGACTGGACCGAACAGGAGGGTGAAGGATCGCTGGAAGGACTGGACCCTGCGGGCGGTACCCATCGGGTGCGCGATCGCAAGGTTCTTCGGCACCAACTCGCCGAACACCACCGTGAAGGCGTTGGCGATGATGAATCCGACCGCCACCGCGACGCCAGTGACCGCGTCGCCCGAAGCCCCGAGCGCTCCGAGCGGCCCCTCGAGCAACCCGGCGAGCGCTGGCTCGGCCAGGAACCCGATTCCGAGGTTGGTGACAGTGATCCCGACCTGTGCGGCCGAAAGCTGGGTCGAGAGGTTCTCGAGGGCGCGCTTGAGACCGGTTGCGGTCCGGTCACCCTCCTCGGCGTCGCGTTCGACCGCGATCCGGTCGACCGTCACGAACGAGAATTCGGCAGCGACGAACAGGCCGCAGAGTAGGACCAGGACGACCCCGGCCAGGAGCAGGAGCACTTCGATCACGGTGTGAGCGCCTCCCCCCGCCTGGAGCTAACGGGAAGGCGCCCCTGACTAGACGACGGGTCGTCGTCCATCTACGCCTTTTTCAGACTCCATCCTCCACGCAACTCTACCCACGCCCGAAGCGGGCGCCCCGATCGGTGCGAGAATCGGGCAATGGACGAAGCGACGAACGACACCGATGACCGGCAGGTGCTGGCCTGGCTCGAGGAGTACCGGGACCTTTCGCTCGAAGTGATCGAGGCGAACTCCGACGACCCCGAGGGAGCGGTCCGGGGGCTGGTCGACCTCCACGTCGGGTGGACAGAGGAGGACCCCGACAGGGCCCGTGCGGTCGCCGCCGGCAGGGGCGCACTCGCTGCGGGGCCCCTGGGGCCCGAGCTGACCGAGTCGAACCGAATTCTCTTTCGAGCCCTGTCCGGATGGGTCAGGCAGGCGAGTGAAGCGGGCTCGATAAGGACGGACTCGGTCGCGCTGCTCCATGCCCTCGTCTTCGCACCGACCCAGGAGCTTGCCCGGCTCCATCTCGCCGGCCTGCTCGATCGGCCGCTCAGCGAGTACCGCGAGGACCTCGGCCGGGCGGCCTGGAGCTCGGTCGGACCGGACTCGGACCGGGAGTAGGGCCCGGCGTCCGGTCAGGTGCAGCCAGCCCGGTCCAGGTTCCGGGTAGCCGTCCTGGCGGTCAGGCCGTGGACGATGATCGAAACCCCGACGCAGGCGATGATCGTCCAGTAGATCGTGTTCGACTCGGCAAGGGTCAGGGCGCCCGAGCTGATCGCCACCGCCGCGTAGTAGAACGAGCCGACTCCCCTGATCCCGAACCAGCCGATGAACATCCTCTGCCTCATCGGCACCGGCGATCGGACGAAGGACCCGAGGACGGCGAGCGGGCGGATCACCAGCAGCAGGGCGGGGACGAGCAGCCAGCCCCAGAGCCCGGGGATCTCCAGTCCGACGATGGTCAAAGTGCTGCCGAGGAGGAGAATCATCGCCAGTTCGGTGATGTTCTCGACCAGGTCGGCGCCGGTGTGGACACGGTGGTGGGCCTCGTGGTCCCACTCGTACCGGCGGAAGGCGAGCCCACCGGCAAAGGCAGCGAGGAACCCGTAGGCCCCGATCACCTCGGTCACCCCATAGATGACGAGGACTGCCGCGAGCGC
This sequence comes from Solirubrobacterales bacterium, assembly GCA_046091385.1. GTDB lineage: Bacteria > Actinomycetota > Thermoleophilia > Solirubrobacterales > 70-9 > 67-14. The sequence goes on from JBJTBP010000025.1 coordinate 89,306, forward strand.
CACCCATCCGTCGAACTCCTCGCTGAGCAGTCCCTTTCCCCTCAGCCAGTCGGCCCCGTAACCGATCCCGAAACCGCTGGCCGCGCCGACCGCGAGGCCGACCGGGATCGCGTAGAGCACGTCCGGGATCGCCCACTCGCCGAGCCAGTTCGAACCACCCCCCGAGGCGATCAGGATTCCGAGAAAGACGAAGGGGAAGGCGAGGCCGTCGTTCAGTCCCGCCTCGGAGGTCAGGGCGAAGTGGCTCTCGGTCCTGTCCCCCTCCCCCGGCGGTCCCACCTGGAGCTGCCTGGCAAGTACCGGGTCGGTAGGGGCGAGGGCAGCGCCGAGGGTCAGGCCCGCACCGATCGAGAGTCCCATCAAGGTATTGGCGAAGAGCGTGATCGCCCCGATCGTGATCGGCATGACGAGCCCGATCAGGAGGATCGTCGAGCGCCACCTCCGCCAGCCGAGCCGCCGGTCGATCCGGAGCCCGGCGGCGAACAGGGCGATGATCACCGAGACCTCGGCCAGGCGCTCGATCACGTCCGGGTCCTGGATCGGGTCGAGGACCTCGACCCCCGAGAGGTGGAGGCCTACGGCAGCGGCACCCCCCAGCAGGAGGTAGACGACCGCCGGTGTGACCGTCCGCTGGCCCTGTGACGAGAGGGCCCAGATCGCCGCGAATAGGGCGAGGCCGCCGAACAGGGTCCCCAGGGCGTAGGTGTCGGCGAACGAGAATCCTGGCGACGCACCGAACCAGGTCAGGTATTCGAGCAGTTCGGAGGCCATCGCCCCCATTGTTTCAGGCGTCTGCTGGAGGAGGTCCGTATTCGGGCCGCTTGGCGCTCCGCCCGTCGCCGGAGGAGCGACCGGTCAAGCGCCGCCCGACCCAGGGCAGGAGGTACCGAACCACCCACTCGGCCTCGTCCATTGCCCGGCTTCCGGACGACTCGTGCAACGGGGGCGGCAGCGGTTCCTCCCAGGCCGGTTCGGCGAGCTCCGGGGCGACCAGGGAGAGCATCCCCTGGGCCATCCGCCAGTGACCGTCCGGGTTGAGGTGGAGTCGATCGGGGCGCCAGATCCTCGTATCCGAAGTCGCCTTGATCGGTTCGAGGTCCAGCAGCAGGGTTCCGTTGGCCGAGGTGGTGTCGCGAATCCCCTGGTTGAACTCCCGGATCCGATCCTCGACCATCTTTCCTATCGGACCGAGGCCATCCGGATCGGGGTAGGTGATCGTCATGACGGTTGCCCCCGAGTCCACGAAGGCCCGCTCCATCTCGTCCATCATCGCCACCGTGCGATCGATGTCGAAACCGGGCCTGATCAGGTCGTTCATGCCGGCGATAACGCTGACCAGGTCGGGCTCCATCGCCCGGGCCGGTTCGAACTGCTCCTCGAGGACCTGTTCGGTCTTCCGACCGCGGATCGCGAGGTTTGCGAAGAGGAGCCCCGGGTTTGCCCTGGCAAGCGTCGAGGCGAACCGATCGGCCCAGCCCCGGTCGGTTCCGTCGGCATTCGGCAGGTCACCCACGCCCTCGGTCTGGCTGTCCCCGATCGCGACGAAACGCTCGAAGCGCCGACCCTTGGCCCCCGTGGCCCCTTCCTCGAAGGACCCAGCCTCGCCGTCCAACTCCTCCATCAGGCGGGGAGCGGGCTCCCGCACTCCGCTGCGGTGCGGTCGAGCTCCAGGGCCATCCGCTCCCTGAGGAGCTCATCACGGGGGTCACGGACACGCCCGGTTGCGACGTCGACCAGATTGTCGACCTGGTTCGGGTCACGAACGAGGTCGTAGAGCTCGTACTCCCGGTTCGACGAATCGTCCGGATCGAAATAGACCGCGTACATTGAGTCCCTCGTCCTGACCGCCCGGATCCGGTTCGGCCTCGGGGTGACGTCCGTGTACGCCGTGCCGCACTGGTGGTCGTCGAATGCGAAGAGGACGGCCCGGTCCTCGGGTGCTTCCTCGCCCTTCCCTTCGAGCGGACCGAAGTCGACGCCAGAGGCCGCGAGGCCTTTCCGGTTCGGGGAAGTGGCGGCCGCCATCCAGGGAGAGAGGTCACGGCCGCGTAGTCCGTCCCCCCCGGTCTCCACGCCCGCCACCGAGGCGAGCGTCGGGACGACGTCGCAGAGCGAGACCGGGACGTCGAGCTCGACGGGATCGGGGAAGACCAGCGGGTTGGAGAAGACGAGCGGGACCCGGATCGTTTCCTCGTAGGCGTTGAACATCTTCTGCCTGAGGCCGCCATGCGACATGCCCATATCGCCGTGGTCCGAGGTCTTGACGATCAGGGTCCTCGACCGGAGGGACTGGGGATCCTCCGGGTCGCCCAGGGCATCTACAACCGAGCCGATGTGGCGGTCGGCGACCCGCTGGAGGTGGGCGTAGAAGCGGCAGTAATCGAGGCGCTGTTCGTCACTGGCCAGGCCCCCGATGAAGCTGGCCTGGCCGAACTTCTGGAAGACGTGGGTCGAGGGCTTGTTGAGGAGAGCCTCGTCGACGGTCGGGGGTAGTCCGATCTCGTCGAGATCCGCCCAGTCGGATGGGCTGTATCCCCCTTCCGCGAAGGAATCCGGGTAGGCGAGGACGTCGTGGGGGTTGACCAGCGAGAAGATCAAGGCCCATGGCTCGGAGGGCGAATCGGCGAGGAAGGCCTCGACCTGGCTGCGGAAGTCCTCGTCGAAACCCTGCTTCGAACGACCGGCGATCTTGCCCCCGCCGAAGTGCTCGGGCTCGATGTTCTCCCCGGCATCCGGCGGCTCCCAACCCTCGAGGCTGAACTCCTCGGCCAGTCGGTCCGAATCACGCCCCGACCACTCCTCGCCGTCGACCGGCTGGGTCAGGTGCCACTTGCCCTTGATGAAGGTCCGGTAGCCCGCCCTGGCGAGGATCGTCGCCAGGTTCGGGGTTTCGGGGTCGAGCTCACGCTCCTCCTTGCCGCCATCGGCCGGTCGGGTCGCCGACCGGACCATCATCTCCAGGGCCCGTCCCAGGTTTATTTCGCCCCCGGCGACCGCCCGGGCGGCTCCGGCGACAGCGGCCGGAGCGTTCTCGGGCTTGTTCTTCGCCCCACCCTGGGTCAGGGTCAGCTCGACCCCGTGCTCGGCCGGCCACCGACCGGTCAGCACCGAGGCCCGACTCGGCGAGCACATGCAGCTCGCAACACAGGCGTTTTCGAAGGATGCACCCGTGCGGCGGAGCTCGGCATCGGCCGGGAGAAGTTCTTCGACCCAGCCCGGTTCATCCGGCCAATGCATCGGGGGGCGCTGCTGGTCGGTGATGACCAGCAGGAGGTTGGGAGGGCGTCCACCCTCCCCGGCCGCCTCGCGACCCGACCCATCCGGACCTATTTCTTCGGACAACCGCGCTTCTCGAAGGACTTCTTGCTGGTGTAGGTGCCCTTCGGGTAGTAGGGCCCCATGGTCCGGACTGCATCGGCCGGGAAGGGGGTCGGCACGTTCCAGCTCGACCTCGCGTAGTTCGCCGCCGGAAGGACGTTCCTGGTCAGGAGCTGGCCGACATCAGTCCGGCCTCCGCCGTCACCTTCGGGGTCGGGCGCCATCCACCAGACACCGCACTTCGTTCGAGCGTTCTTCGGCCGATTGGCCCGTTGCGAAATGACGATCGTGTACTCACGCTTCTTCCCACCCCTGAGCGGGAGCTGCTCGTCGAACACGCAGTTCCACGTCTTGGTCGTAACCAGCGCCTGGATGATGCACATATCCCAGGCGATCAGTTGCCCGGAAGTCATCTTCTTCTGGCCATCGAGGGTCCTGGGGGTAGTCGGCAGCTTCCCCTTCAGCACGATGACCTCGCCGAACCGGAAACTGAACCCGCTGGTCATGTAACGGGCGTCCCTGTTGTCGTACTGCGTGCCGGCGTAGTTGGGGAACAGGCGCCAGGCTTCCTTCTGCTCGGCGGGGGTCTTGTACCGGGCGACCACGTTCTGGAGATTCCAGTACCTCGAGAACTCCATCGGATTGACCGCCGGGTTTGTCAGTGGATCCCGGCCCGGCCAGTTGACCAGCGTCTGGTAGGTCTGGGGATCCATCTTGGTCGAGGTGAAGTAGTGGATCGAGTTCATCTGGTTGCAGAGGTCGGATCCTTCGAGTACCTGCCCGCCGGCCAGGCGGAGCGAGGGAACGGGAACCCCGGTCCCCCCGGAAAGGTCCCGGCCGCGATCGGGGATGTAGACCCGGTAGATGATCGTCTGGTACCCGTCGGCTACGGGCGCTGCGTAGAGCGTGTTCCTTGCCGGGGAGGCAGGCGGAGCTTCGCCGCGGACCTCGACCGTGTAATTCCGGTTGGTCGCAGCACGGTTGGCGCCGGGGATACCGGGGTTTATCGAGCCCGGATCCGGGGTGATGTCGCGATCGGGGAGCGAGGTCTGGGACGCGCCCAGATTGTCGTAGGAGTTCAGGGAGGAATACCGGGCGTGGGGGAAGGCCCCCTTGAGCGTTACCGTCGATCCCGGGGGGGTCCGGAACTTGGCGGCCCAGTAGGTGATTTCAGTTCCTGGAACGGCCACGTTTGTCTTCGGATTGCTCCGGGTAAAGGGCCCGGTCCAGAAGCACCCTTCATCGGTGGGCAGCCCGTCCGGGTTGTACCCGGTCTCGTAGGTGACCGCGGAGGCCGGCTTTGCCCAGAACAGGGCTGCAATCAGGCAGAGAAGCGCAAGCCCGATGGCGGAGACCCCTCTGGTCCCGATCCTTCCTGCGTGTTCTCCGTTCACCATCTCCTCCCCTGACACCAGATTCCCTGCTTCGATCATGCACCCTGAAAACACGAGTCAGACCTGGAAGCTTCGAACGGGAAGAAGATATCGGAGAAACGCCTGGTTCAGGACCGGTCGATGGTCCCGCAAGGAGAGGGCCTCAAAAGACGATCACGGTCACCACTGCCAGGTAGACGAGGATCGAAAGCAGGTCCTGGACGACCGTGGCGAGCGGTCCGGAACCGAACGCCGGGTCGACCCCGAACCGCTGGAAAATCGCCGGCAGGACCATCGCCAGGCCGGTCGCGAGGCTGGCGCTGGTGAACAGCGCGATCCCGACCGCCAGCGCCACCTGCCAGTCGCCCCACCCCACCGCCGTGAACACGGTGAAGGCAACGCCGATCAGGACCCCGATCACCGCTCCGGTGAGGATCTCCTTCAAGACGACCTGTCGGATCCGGACACCCACTGCCAGTCCCCTGATCACCAGGGTCTCGGTCTGGGTCCCGACCGCATCGGCCATGTAGACGACCGCCGGAACGAAGAGGGCGATCAGGACCTTCGACTCGAGACGTCCCTCGAAGGCGCTCATCAGGACCGCCGAGAGCATCGCCCCGAGGAGGCCGATAACCAGCCAGGGAAGCCGGTGCCAAAGGCGGGTCAGAAGCGGCTCTTCGGCGGCATGCCGGGCGTGCTCGGAGCTGGCCAGATAGCCGCCGATCCGGGCCATGTCCTCGTCGAGTTCGGTCAGCAGTACGTCGAGCATCTGCTCGGGGAAGACCAGCCCGACCAGCCCGCCGCCCGGACCGACCACGACCAGACAGCCGGCCCCGGCATCGGCCATGTCGTGGGCAGCGAGCTCTTCGTCAGTATCGAAGGTGACGATCGGTGGGTCGCCATCCATCACCGAGCCGAGGGTCTCCTCCCCGGCCGCGGAGTAGAGGCGCTCGATCGGGACGAGGCCGACCGGCCGCTGTCCCTCGACCACGACCACCTTCCGGATCACTGCGAGGCCTCCCGCGGTCAGCCGATCGAGGGTCGTGGCGACGGTCTGGTCGGCGGGGGCGGTCGGGACGTCGACCACGGCGTGGCCGACCGCTGCGCCGAGGGTCCGGGCGCCGTCCCCGATCGTTGATTCGGCCCCTTCATCCTCTTGCGCGGATCGATTCATCGGTCGGCGATCGCCAGGGCGAGCATCGCAACGACGACGGCGCCGTGGGCGCTCCAGAGGAGGGTCCTCGGCCAGGAGAGTCGAACCAGGCGGGTGAGGTTCCCGACGGTGGGCCCCTCCCTCCCGATCCGTCCGTGGTGTGGCGCGAGCAGGGTCAGGGTCGAGGCCCAGATCGCGACCGCCAGCAAGGCACCGACGATCGCCAGCCAGGTCGACCCCCCGGGAGGCTCGGCGATAAGGACCAACGAGGTGAGGAGCTCGAGGAGCATCGGCAGCGCGACCACGTAACCCGTTCGTCTCGAGTGGGCATCGTGGAAAGCGGCGAAGCGCTCCTCTCCAACCATCTCGAAGAGCGGGTAATGGACGACCTGGACGAACCAGGCCACCCCGACCATGAAGAGCGTGGACGCTGCACAGACCAGCAGCACCGCGCTCATTTCACCGTGATCTCCCTCGACTTCGGGTCGTAGCGGATCTCCCGCTTGCCGTCGGAGATCGCCTCGACTATCTGCCCGATCAGGGCATCCACATCCTCTCCCTCCGGCATCGAGGGGGGCTCACCGGCGAGCGCCCGGTCGGCGAACCCCGTTTCCATGTGCCCGGGGCTGACCTCGAGGATGTCTACCTCCCGTCGCATCTCCCGACGGGTAGCGGCCAGGAACGCCGCGAGCGCTGCCTTCGACGCGGAGTAGGCGGCCATGCCGGCAGTCGGGAACTCGGCGACCACGGCCGTGATCGCGACCACCGACCCGCCCGGTTCGATCCGCTGGAGGGCTGCAGTGATCAGGTGGATCGGACCCGAGGCGTTTGCCTCGATCAGGCCGGTAAGGATCTCGGGATCGAGCTGCCGCGCCTCCCCGAAGGCGACCGCCCCGGTTGCGACGACGAGGCAGTCGAGGCCCCCGAGCTCCTCGCAGGCCCGCTCGACCGCCCCGGACACCGAGTCCGGGTCCGAATAGTCGAACACCACCGTCTGGCAGCCGAGCTCGCTCCCGAGCTCGGCCAGCCTCCCCGGATCCCGCCCGGCGAGAACGAGGTTCGCCCCCCTCCCGTGCAGTTCCCGGGCGAGCCTCCCGCCCAGTACTCCGGTCGCGCCGGCAACCAGGACCCTGCTTCCCTCTATCTCCACTCCCGAACCTCCTTTAGCTCCGTTGCTGACTCGAAGGTAGAGGTTCTCAGACCGTCGCGCTCAGCTTCGGGAGGTCTTCCGGACCGCAACCCGGGCAGCCCAGGTCAGGGTGATGCCGGCGAAGAGCGACCCCGCGATCAAGGCCTTGATCAGGGGCCAGGCGACCCAGCCGTCGATCATCAGGGACCTCATGCCCTCGAGCATGTAGGTGGTCGGATTGATCCGGGCCACGACCTGGATCCAGGGGGCCAGTTGGTCGAACGGGAGGAAGACCGGTGCAAGGAAGAGCAGGGGGAAGAAGATGAAGGTGGCCGACTGGGCCGCCCGGGCATTCCCGGTCAACAGACCGGTGGCGACCGAGTAGCCGGCGAAGCCGAGGCCCCAGAGCAGTGAGAAGAGGAGGACTGCGAGAAGTCCCGGAAAGCCGGTTACCGGGTCGGCGCCGAGGACCAGGCCCACCCCGATGATCAGGATCGCCTCGACGGTCACCTGAAGGGCGCCCAGCAGCATCGCCGACAACACGATCGCCGTCCTCGAGAGTGGCATCGCCAGCTGCCGGCGGAAGTAGCCGGACTCGAGGTCCTCGACCAAAGTCAGTCCGGCCGCCCCGCCACTTATGGATGCGAAGAGGACGGTCACCGGAAGCACGAAGTTGAGGTAGTTCCCCCCGGTCAGCTGGACGACGGCCGGGGAGTCACCGAACGAGCCGTAGTAGACGATCAGGAAGAAGACGCTGATCCCGAGGTTGGGCAGCAGGACGGCCGGCTGGCGAATCAGGTTCCGGACGAAGCGCCGGGTAAGCAGGGCGACCTGGACCGGGAAGGCAACGCCGGTAGCCAGGGGAGCAGGGGAGGTCGGGATCGGCTCGCTCACCCTTCCTCCTTCCCTTCGGCGACGACGCCGAGGAAGACGTCATCGAGGGTCGGCCTGGCGAGCGACACCGACTCGGCCTCGATACCGGTCTCTTTGAGGGTCCCGGCGACCCGGATCAGTTCGGCCGGCCCGTCAGCGGCAGGCACCCGCACCTCGCGGGCAAGCGCCCGGGCCTCCCCGCCGATTACGACTGCGGCCCGCTCCGCGGTCGCCTCATCGGTGAACTCGACCTCGATCACGTCCTCGCCCAGACCGGACTTGAGCTCCTCCGGGGTACCGGTGGTGACGATCCTGCCGTCGGCCATGATCGCCACCCGGTCGGCAAGGCGGTCCGCCTCCTCCAGATACTGGGTGGTCAGGAGCACGGTCACACCCTCCTCCCTCAGCTGCTCGACCTCTTCCCAGATGGCGCGGCGTGAGGCGGGGTCGAGTCCAGTGGTCGGCTCGTCGAGGAAGAGGACCCGAGGCCGGTTAACCAGTGCAGCGGCAAGGTCGAGTCGCCGCCGCATACCGCCCGAGTAGGTCCCGATCCGTCGACCTGCCGCGTCCTCGAGGCCGACCAGCTCGAGCAACTCATCCCGGCGAATGGCCGCGGCCGGCCCGTCGAAGCCGTAGAGCCGCGCGTGTAGGTCGAGCAGTTCACCACCGGTCTGGATCGGATCGAGGCCCGTCTCCTGAAGCGCGGCCCCGACCGATCGCCGGATCGATCCGCCTTCCCGCTCGAGGTCGAAGCCGGCAACGCTCGCGCTGCCCGAACTCGGGGCCAGCAGTGTGGCCAGCATCAGGACGGTGGTCGACTTTCCGGCGCCATTCGCTCCGAGCAGGCCGAAGATCTCTCCCTCCCCGACCGTGAACCCGACCCCCTTCACGGCCTCGACCGCGTCGTCACCTTCCCCGAAGGTCTTGGTCAGGTCATCTACCTCGATCATCGCCCTGCGCCCCGTGCGCTCGCCAGTCGCTTCCACCGGGCCAACCTACCGCCCGGGCGAGCGTTCCGTCGGGGCGCGATGCGACCCTCAGCCGGTGACCGGAACCCCGATCCTCCACGCCGACCTCGACGCCTTCTACGCATCGGTCGAGCAACGCGACGACCGATCGCTCACGGGACTCCCGGTGATCGTCGGCAAGGGCGTGGTCCTGGCCTGCTCCTACGAGGCAAAGGCGATGGGGATCCGGACCGCCACCGGGGTCGGCCAGGCACTTCGGATCTGCCCCGAAGCAAAGGTTGTGGCTCCGCGGATGGAGGCATATTCCGAGGCGAGCGCCCGGGTCTACGAGATATTCGCCAGGTTCTCCCCGCTCGTCGAAGGGCTCTCGATCGACGAAGCCTTCCTCGATGTTCGGGGCCTCGAGGGAATCTCGGGCGATCCGGTCGAGACGGCGGAAGGCCTGAGGGCGGCCGTCCGAAAAGAGGTCGGCCTCTCGATCTCGGCCGGGCTCGCCAGCACCAAATTCCTCGCCAAGATCGCGAGCGCCCAGGCGAAACCCGATGGTCTCCTGGCGATCTCCCCGGAGAGGGAGCGGGAATTCCTGGCACCCCTGCCGATCGAGGCGGTCTGGGGCGTCGGCCGGGTCACCTCGGGCAAGCTCCGAGGCATCGGGATCACCACAGTCGGGGAGCTGGCCGAAACCGATCCGACCATGCTCGCCCGGGTCACGGGCCGATCGGCTGCCGAGCGACTGGTGGCCCTCGCAAACAATCGCGACCCCCGGCCGGTAAGGCCGCGGGATCCCCGCAAGTCGTTCGGAGCCCAGAGTGCCTTCCCGGCCGGCTCCCTCGATCCAGACGAGATCCGGGCGACGCTCGCCTCACTGGTCGACCGCGCGACCGGTCGCCTCCGGGACGCACGGAAGCTGACCCGCACCGTGACCGTCGGGGTCAGGTTCGCCGACATGTCGAGGGCCTCCAGGTCGAGGAGCCTCGAGAGTCCGACCGACCGGACCGATCTGGTGCTCGAAGCGGCTCGGGAGCTGCTCGATTCAGCGGGCGGTGCCGAGCTGGGGGAACTGACCCTGGTCGGGGTGGCGCTCGGCAACCTCGAGACTGACGGGGCCGTCCAGATGGAGTTGCCCCTCGATCGCGAGCCAGAGGCCGCTGATCCCGAGGCCCCTGGCTCGCTCGACCGTGCCCTGGACGACCTGCGGGGCCGATACGGACCCGAAGCCGTGACCCGGGCCTCCCTGGTCGACAGACCGGGAACCGGGGCGACCCCGGTCCTTCCCGAGTAGCGAGGCCCGGACCCGACCGTCGCTGAAACGATCCGAGCCGGGTCGGGGAGGCGATCTTTCCGCTACGGTGGCGGAGCTACAGGGGATTCGTCCATCCCGAGCGAAGGGGAGGAAGTATCGAGGAGGAGACCAGAGGTGGTGCCGGGACCGTGGGGACCGCCACGCCCGCCGCCGGAGACGTCTTGCTCGACGGAGTCAGCAAGTCCTTCGGTGACGTCGTCGCGGTCGACTCGGTCGATCTGGAGATTGCGAAGGGGGAGTTCTTCACACTGCTCGGCCCGTCGGGATCGGGCAAGACGACGACCCTGCGGATGATCGCCGGGTTCGAGGAGCCGGATACCGGGACGGTCAGCCTTGCCGGCAAGGACGTGACTGGCGTTCCCCCGTATGACCGCCAGGTGAACACGGTCTTCCAGGACTACGCGCTCTTCCCGCTGATGACGGTGAGCCAGAACATCGAGTACGGCCTCCGGGTCGCCGGTGTCTCGAAGTCCGATCGGACTGCGCGGTCCGACGAGGCGCTCTCGATGGTTCGGCTCGAGGGTTACGGCGAACGGCGCCCGTCCGAACTCTCCGGCGGTCAGAAGCAGCGAGTCGCACTGGCCCGGGCGATCGTCAACGACCCCCGGGTCCTGCTGCTCGACGAGCCACTCGGTGCGCTCGACCTCAAACTTCGGGAGCAGATGCAGGTCGAGTTGAAGAGGATCCAGGGCGAGGTCGGCATCACCTTCATCTACGTGACCCACGATCAGGATGAAGCGCTTTCGATGTCGGATCGGATCGCGATCTTCAACGAGGGCCGAATCGAACAGATCGGAAGCCCGAGCGAGGTCTACGAGACCCCGGCTACCGAGTTCGTCGCGGGCTTCGTCGGCACCTCGAACATCCTGCAAAGGGATGGGCGCCCGGTGACGATACGACCGGAGAAGATCAGGATCCTTGATGGAGATTCCCCCCGGGAAGGAGAGGTCGCGGCCGCTGGAACGGTCGAGACGGTCTCGTACGTGGGGATGGCCACCCGATACAGGGTGGCACTGGAGGGAGGGGAAACCCTCCAGGTTGTCCGGCAGAACGTCTCGTCAGGTGTCTCGGACGGGATCGGGCCGGGGAGCGTTGTCCAAATCGGATGGGACCCCGCTAACGAGGTTCCCATCCATGGAGAGGAGAAAAAGTGAAGTCCATTAGCAAGATGACGGCAGTGCCGTATCTGGTGCTGACCGGTCTCGTCGCGGTCATCTTCGCGGCGGGCTGTGGAGGAAGTAGCGACTCCAGCAGCGGAGACGAGATGCAGCAGCTCGGGAAGGGCGAGGGACAGGTCAACCTGATCGCCTGGCCTGGCTACGTCGAGGACGGATCCACGGATCCGGACGTCGACTGGGTCTCCGACTTCGAGAACCAGACTGGCTGCAAGGTCAACACCAAGGTCGCTGCCACCTCGGACGAGATGGTCACCCTGATGAGGACCGGTCAGTACGACGGTGTCTCGGCTTCCGGCGATGCGACGCTTCGCCTGATCGAGGGTGGCGATGTCGATCCGGTCAACACCGACCTGATCCCGAACTATGCGGATGTGTTCCCGGACCTGAAGGACCAGCCGCACAACTCGGTCGACGGTCAGCCGTATGGCGTGCCACACGGTCGCGGGGCCAACCTCCTGATGTGGAACACGGAGAAGATCTCTCCGGCACCCACCTCATGGAGCGCGGTGTTCGACCCGAAGGAGATGGAGAACTACAAGGGCAAGGTCACCGCGTATGACAGCCCGATCTACATCGCCGACGCTGCCCTCTACCTGAAGGAGACGCAGCCCGACCTCGGGATCGACAACCCGTACGAGCTCGACGAGAAGCAGTTCCAGGCTGCGGTCGACCTGCTGAAGACGCAGGGTGAGTACGTCGGTGAGTACTGGTCCGACTACACCAAGCAGATCGAGGCGTTTGCGAACGACTCGAGTCAGGTCGGTACGACCTGGCAGGTGATCGTCAACCTGCTCGGGGACGAAGATGCGACCGTGGACGCGATCCTCCCGAAGGAGGGTGCGACCGGATGGTCCGACACCTGGATGATCAGCTCGGAGGCGAAGCATCCGAACTGCATGTACATGTGGATGGACCACATCATCAGCCCCCAGGCGAACGCCGAGGTGGCCGAGTGGTTCGGTGAGGCCCCCGCGAACGAGAAGTCGTGCAAGCTGACTTCCGACGAGGACCACTGCGACACGTTCCACGCAGGCGACAAGAAGTACTGGGAGAACGTCTACTACTGGACGACCCCGACGAAGGACTGCGGTGATGACCGCGGCGACGCCTGCAAGACCTACAACGACTGGGTCCAGGCGTGGACCGAGATCAAGGGCTAGGAGGGCCCGCTTGAACCCAACGGTCGACTGATGGAGGCCGCCGGCATAGAGGCCGGCTCCGGGAAGTGGGCGGCGGGGC
>JBJTBP010000026.1:0-5041 GCA_046091385.1 Solirubrobacterales bacterium
CGACCGTCGGGGTCGCCTCGGGGTCGTAGAGCGAGCGGGAGACCCTGGTCCCCTGGGAGATGTCGAGCAGGGACTGGCCGCGGGAATAGGAGCCCTGGGTCGCGCTGTAGAGGCCGGGGGAGAGGCCGGGGGTCTGTTCGAACGCCCTGAGGAGCGATTCGTCGAATCCCTCGCCCTTCCCCGAGGGGATCAGGACGAGGTAGGCCGTTCGGCCGTTCCCGTCCTTGGGCTCGGCCACAGCGGATAGGGGTAGGGAAAGGGCCAGGAAAAGGCTCGCCAGAAAGGCCACCGCCAGTCCGGGTGCACCGATCGGTCGTGGGGTTGGGGACTCGGTCCGCATCGGGCCGGCCAGTCTATTCGCGCTCCGTTGGCCCTACCGCCGGTCGGGAGCTCGGCAACCGGACCGCCGTCGCCGGCCGTCTGGAAGGTAGGGTGCGGGAATGGATCAGCCAGATGAGCCGACCCCGTCCGCCCGCATCGGCGGGCTGGCACAGGAGATGATGGAGCAGGTCGAGCGGGAGATCCCAGGCGCACGACTCGATCAGCTGGTGATCTCGGCCGTCCTCAGCGAAGAGGAGCCCGACGGGGACCAGACGACCCACGTCCGGATCATCTCCGACTCACCCGATCCGCTCTCCGTGGTCGGCCTGCTCGAGGTCGCCCACGAGCTGGCCAAGAGCCAGATGACCGGCGGCCAGTAGCCCGGTCCGCCGTCCTGCCCCTGCCGAGAAGGGCGAACTACCTGGAGTAGTGCTCGACGATCAACCGCTCCTCGACCGGGGCGGCGATGTCGTCACGTGCCGGGAGCCGGTTGACGGTCCCCTTCAGTCCATCCGGGTCGGCCAGGAGCCACGGCGGGGTCGGGCCGGCAACTTCGGTCGCCTCCCGGACCAGGGCTTCGATCGGGGCCCCGGGAAGGATCGCCACGACGTCCCCGGCCGAGACCTCGTAGGAGGGCCGGTCGAGGCGCTTGCCGTTGACGGTCACATGCTGGTGGACGACGAACTGGCGGGCTTGGGCCCGGGTCGTTGCCAGCCCCAGTCGATAGACGACGTTGTCGAGCCTCGACTCGAGATGGCGCATCAGGTTCTCCCCGGCCATCCCCTCCTCGCGACTCGCCTTGTCGAAGAGCTTGGCGAACTGCTTCTCTCGCAGTCCGTACATGAACTTCGCCCGCTGCTTGGCCCGCATCCGGACCGAGAACTCCGAGGGGCGCCTACGACCACGGCCATGCTGGCCGGGCGGGTAGGGGCGGCGCTCCATCGCGCTCTTGCCCTCCAGCGCACGCCTGCCCTTGAGGCCGAGGTCTTCTCCCTCGCGCCTCGAAAGCTTTTCCTTTGGTCCTGTGTACCTGCCCATATCGCGACGACGGAGGCTAACGGATACCCGCACCCTGCGCCGCGAGCGGAGCCCCTCGGGGCCTCCCTGCCGGACCGGCCTTCCCCGTATAATCAGGTCCCGGACAGCCCCGCGGAGGCGGGCTCGACCAAGGCAGGTGAGGCCGTCGGCGGGGTCTGTCGAGGTGACGATCAGGAGGCGACGTTGTCGAACCGGCCAGACGATTCGAAGGGTCCCATCGGAGAGGCTCGATGAGCACGCTCAAGGGGAAGATCCTGGTCGCGGCGCCCAACCTGTTCGACTTCTTCCGCCGAACGGTCGTCCTGGTCGTCGAGCACAACGACCAAGGGGCCTTCGGTGTCGTCTTGAACCGCAGGGCCGACGCCGAGGTGCTGGAGCTGGTCCCGGACCTCGGTCCCCTGGTCGAGCGGGGCGCCCCGCTCTGGGTCGGCGGCCCCGTCTCCCCGGACTCGATCGTCGTGATCGGCGAGTTCGAGGATGCCTCTGCCTCCTACGGCGAGATCACCGGTCGGATCGGCGTGGTCGATCCCGAGGGTGAGGCCGATCCAGTCAGGGCGAGAGTCTTCGTCGGACATTCCGGCTGGGCCCCGGGCCAGCTCGATCTCGAGGTCGAACAGGAGATGTGGCTGGTCTCCGACCTCGAGGAGGACGACGTCTTCTCCGAGCAGGACCTCTGGGCCGAGGTGATCGCCCGCCGGGGCGGCGAGTTCGCCCTGCTCGCGACGATGCCCGAGGACCCGAGCCTCAATTGAGCTACGACTACGGGGCAGCAGTCGATCGACCGCTCACCCGGGAGAGCCTCGACGCCGATCCCTTCGCCCAGTTCGAGGATTGGTTCGCCGAGGCTGCCGAGGTCGTGCGCGAGCCCGAGGCGATGTGCCTGGCAACGGTCGACGCCGACGGCAGCCCGGACGCACGAATGGTCCTGCTCAAGGGTGTGGGACCGAAGGGGTTCCGTTTCTTCACCAACTACCAGGGGGTAAAGGCCTCCCAGATCGAGGCTGCCCCGACCGCGGCCCTGCTCTTCTTCTGGGCCGACCTCGAAAGGCAGATCCGGATCCGCGGCACCGTCGAAAAGCTCCCGCCCGAGGAGTCGGACGAATACTTCGCCAGTCGCGGCCGAGGCAGCAGGATCGGTGCCTGGGCATCGCCCCAGAGCGAGGTAATCCCCGATTCCCGCGAGGAGCTGGATCGCCTGAACGAGGAAGCTGCCACCCGTTTCGAGGGGGAGGAGGAGATCCCGAGGCCCGAGCATTGGGGTGGCTACCGGCTTACCCCGGTCCAGTTCGAGTTTTGGCAGGGGCGCCAGGCCCGGCTCCACGACCGGTTCCGGTACCTGCCGGAGGGCGAGGGCTGGAAGATCGAGCGCCTGGCCCCCTGACCCCTCGATCGGGGATCTTCCCGCCCGACCACTACATTCCGGTGGCTCGGTTGTTGTGGATGTAGACTCCGCGGACGGACCCCGCAAACCCTGCGAGTCCACAGGGAGAGAAGGCTTGACTTCGACCATCGGTCAATCACGTAACGGAAACACCCTGCTCCGCACCATCCTGGGCTCTTTCGCCCTGATCTCTGCCCTGTTCGCCCTGACCGTCGCCCCTTGGTCGGCCGATGCGGCGAGCAAGGCACCGAAGGCGACGGCCATGGCGAAGTTCGAAGCCCGTGGCTCGGTCGGCGAGGCGTATGTTACGGGGGCCGATCCGGAGCTTCGCCTGATGCTGGTCGGCAAGGACGACCGGGTCATCCGCCAGGGCAAGACCGACAGTTTCGGCAGCGAGATCTTCTATGAGCTGAAGCCCGGCTCGACCTATTCGGTCCGGGCCAGGGTCGGTGGCAAGGTGGTCGGGACCAAGCCGTTCAAGGTGCTGAAGCCCGACGCCAACCCGAAGCCCGCCTTCTACGCGAAGAAGACGCTCGAGCAGGGCCTGAACTACGTCACCGTCCGGGACGGCATCGAGCTGGCGATGACCGTTCGTCTGCCGCAGGGCAAGAAGTTGTCCGACGGCCCCTTCCCGACCGTGGTCGAGTACTCCGGCTACCAGACGGCAGCGCCCGGGAGCCTGATCGACGTCCTCCTGAACAACGACCCCGACCCTCTCGCCCCTGCTTCATCGACCATGGTCGGCTCCCTGATCTCACCGCTCCAGAACTACGCTGTTGTCTCGGTCCAGATGAGGGGATCGGGCTGTTCCGGCGGAGGGTTCGACCTGTTCGGCCTGCCGACGATCTACGACGGCTACGACGCGATCGAGACGGTGGCCGCCCAGGACTGGGTCACGGGCGGCAAGGTCGGCATGGTCGGTATCTCCTTCTCGGGGATCACCCAGGTCCTGACCGCAGGTACCCGGCCCCCGAGCCTCTCCGCGATCTCGCCCTTCTCGATCACCGATGACGTCTACTCGGCCACCGGGTACCCGGGAGGGATCTTCAACACCGGGTTCGCCTACTCCTGGATTCGGGAGCGGGCCGACGACGCCAGGCCCTCGCCCGAGGGGGGCCAGACCTGGTCGAAGATCCTCTCCGACCCGACCGACCCCAACTACGACCCGCGTTGCGCCGTCAACCAGAAGCTCCGGCTCCAGACCAGGGACTTCGAGCGGACGATCCAGAAGAACCCGTACCGGACCCCCTGGCTGTTCGAGAAGCGCGCGCCGGGCTGGTGGATGGACCGGATCGAGGTTCCGACCTTCCTGGTCGGCGCCTTCCAGGACGAGCAGACCGGTGGACACTTCCCGGACAGCCTCGACCGCCTGAAGAAGAACCCGAACGTCTGGATCACACTCCAGAACGGTGTCCACGGGGATGCCCTCGGGCCGTCGACCTTCACCCGATGGGTCGAGTTCATGGATCTCTTCGTGGCCGATCGCAACCCGGCAGTCCAGCCACTGGTCACGTTGCTGTCCAGGGAGCTTTACGGCAGCCTGTTCGGGGCGGCCCTGCCCCTCCAGCAGTCGACCCGTTTCCAGGGTTTGAGCACCGGTCAGGCGAGGACGGCCTTCCGCAAGGACCCGCGGGTCCGACTCCTGATGGACAACGGGGCAGCACTCCCCGGGTCCCCGGGAGCGATCGGGGCTGCCTGGGAACTCGGGTTCGACTCGTGGCCGATCCGTGAGGTCCGGCCCTCTTCCTTCTACCTGGGTTCGGGCGGTCGATTGACCAGCTCGAGATCATCCAAGGCGAGCTCCGCCTCTTATGTGGGGGACCCCTCGGCCAGGCCGGCCCAGACGATCACCGATGGATCCGAGTGGGCGGCCCAGCCCAACTACGACTGGAAGCCACTGGAAGCGGGCAAGG
Organism: Solirubrobacterales bacterium; assembly: GCA_046091385.1. GTDB lineage: Bacteria > Actinomycetota > Thermoleophilia > Solirubrobacterales > 70-9 > 67-14. The sequence continues at coordinate 4,654 of JBJTBP010000026.1, forward strand.
GCGTCGGCTTCGTCTCCGATCCGCTTGCCCGCGACCTGGTGATCGCCGGGAACATCAGTGCCGACCTCTGGGTGCGCTCGAGCGCCCGCGACACCGACCTCCAGGTGACGATCACCGAGGTCCGCCCCGACGGCAACGAGACCCTGGTCCAGAGCGGCTGGCTGAGGGCCTCCCACCGCGAGCTGGACCCGAAGGCCTCGACCGAGCTGAAGCCCGTACCGACCCACCTGAAGAAGGACGCCGAGCCGATGCCGCGCAACCGGTTCGCCCTGGTCCGGGTGCCGGTCTTTGCGGTCGCCCACGCCTTCAGGGCCGGTTCCAGGCTCAGGGTCAACATCCTCGCCCCCGGCGGCGACCGACAGAGCTGGGGCTTCGACACGGTCGAGAA
>JBJTBP010000027.1:0-20538 GCA_046091385.1 Solirubrobacterales bacterium
GGAATTCAGTGGGAGACGGAAGAGCAGCGGACCCCCTGCGAGTTCATGGCAGGGGGGTCGGGTAGGTGCGAGTGGGAACTGGTGGGGTAGGCGGGAGCACCTGCCCGAGCCCCCGCCTGACTCAGTGCGATCGGTGAGAAGACGGGCTTGACGGGTCCGAAGGGAAGAGTCGGGAGGACCCGCGCTCTAGGGGTTGATGGGCCGGGGAGGGCAACTCGGGGGAGTGAGATCTGTTTAGATCTTTGAGCGTGCACGCCCTGAGGAAATACGGGGGAACCCCGACTGCCGTGGCCGTGATGGCCGGAGTGGCGATCGTGGCGGCGGCGGTTGCCGGCGGAGCGGCCGAGCGGGCCGACTCCCAGAAAACCTTTGCCAAGCCCGCAGCCCCTGCCTCGGTGACGGCGAAGCTGGTCCGGGGCAAGCTCGAGGTCTCCTGGAAGGCTCCGGCGACGGCAAACCCGGCGATCACCCATTACGTGGTCAGCGATCACCTGAGGTCGAGCAGGAAGGGAACCTGCCCGGTTACCGTCTCCAGCACCAGGAGGAAGGCCCAGCTGCCGATCCTTCCCGGGCGGACCAGGATCTGGCCGGCCGTCCGCGCGGTCAACTCCTACGGCTTTTCGACCGAGGCGATTACCACCGGGCCCGTCCAGGTGAAGGCCCCGCGCCGGTCCGACTTCAGGAACGTCCAGGTCCTCCAGTTGAGCGACTTCCACGGGGCGATCGAGGAGTCCGACAACAACGCCGGTGCGGCCAAGCTGGCCACCGCCTTCGCCAGGGACCGGACCCACTCCCCGGCCACCTTCACCGCCGCCTCGGGCGACTCGCTCGGTGGCGCGCCGATCATCGCCAGCTACTTTGAGGAGATCCCAACCGTCCGGGTCCACAACAAGATGGGCCTCGACGTCTCGACCTTCGGAAACCACGAGCACGACCGGCCGCTGACCCACCTGAAGGAGATGATCGGCCGCTCCAACTTCGCCTGGACCGTCGCCAACTACAGCACCCTCCAGCCCCTCCAGACCCCGAAGCGGAAGGTCAAGCCGTACGTGATCGTCGAGCGGGGCGGGGTCAAGGTCGGATTCGTCGGGATGAACACCGAGGACACCAAGGAGCTGGTCAAGCCCGGGAACCTCGGCTACGGAACGGCCGGCAAGGAGATCGTCATCTCCCGCAAGGTGGATGGGGTAAACGCCCAGATCCGGGCAGTGAAGAAGGCCGGGGCCGAGGTCGTCGTGGCGCTGACCCACCAGGGGTGGAACCTGAACGCAAACGGCGTCCCCACCGGCCGCCTGATCGAAGTTGCCAGCCAGATCAAGGGTGCCGCCGCGGTCTATGGCGGCCACACCCACCAGACCTACGCCTCGATCATCGGTGGCAACCCGACGGTCGAGGTAAGGAACTCGGGTCAGGAATACAGCCGCCTCCAGCTCTGCCTGAATACGCGGACCGACCGGGTGGTCGGTTCGAACGTCGAGTACGTGCTGAAGGACGAGATCGCGAAGCTCGCGGCCAACCCCAAGGTCGCGGCGGTCGTCTCCGAGTACCAGAAGAAGATCGGACCGATCTTCGACCAGAAGGTCGGCGTGGTCGCCGGGATCTTCCCTCGGGGCACCTCCGGCGGACACCCCAAGCCGGTCGAGCGAACCGGGGAGACCCAGCTCGGCAACCTGACTGCCGACCGGCTGAAGCTCAAGTACGGGACCGACCTCGTATTCACCAACGGTGGTGGGATCCGGGACACCCTGCCGGCCAACGGCTACACCCCCTCCGACCCGACCCTCCGTCGCCCGGGCCCTGGCACCACGGGGCCCTACGACGTCGTCCTCGGTGACATCAAGTCGATCTATCCGTTTGGGACCGAGGCTGCCACCTCGACGATGACCGGAGAACAGCTCTGGGGCGCACTCGAGGTCGGAGTCTCCGCCTACCCGAGCGGCGCCTTCCCCCAGATCTCGGGCTTCAAGTTCACCTTCGACCTCGGCCGCCCGGTCGGATCCCGGGTCACCGAGGTGACCAAACCGGACGGGACGCCGATCCCCAAGGACGGCACCTCCTACACCGTGACCACCCTCAGCTTCATGGCCTTCGGAGGCGATGGTTACGGCACCTTCTTCAACCCGAGCCAGGTCCAGGTGCGCGAGCCCTACGACGAGGCCCTGACCGATGCGCTCAAGGCGGACCTCGCGGCCGGGATCACCACCCCGGTCGCCCCACTCGACGGTCGGATAAGCTGCCGCGGGGCAGAGTGCGTTCCGCGATGAGAGCGGGGCACTACGAGACTTCAGGGTCACGGCATCACGACAACGGGCCACTGGCCCCAGGAAGACGGAGGCAGTAGACGATGAAGCGCAGGATCCTCTCGACGGCAGCGGCCACGGCAGCACTTATCGGGGGCGTTGCCCTCCTCGGCGTACCGACCGCCCAGGCAGGGACCGGTGGGGTCGTCTCGGCCTACACCCTGGTCACCCCGACCTCGGTCTCCAAGACCAAGCTCCAGGTCCGCGCGGTGATCGCTTCCGGGATCAACTGCCCCAACCTGGTCATCAAGAAGGGGAATGGCTCGACCATGAGCCTCTCGATGAAGATGCGCTCGCCCGGGGTAACCACCGGCGCGGCCTTTGCCTCGGTCAGGGCCTGCAAGGCCAACATCCCCAAGACCAACTCCGGCATCCGCTCGGCACGGGTAGGACCCGTCTCGGTCCCTTTCTCACTCCCAGCCAAGTTCGACAAGATCGTCATGTTGGGCGACACGGGATGCCGGGTCGACGACGGCACCGTCCCCGACATCCAGGACTGTTCGAAGACCTCCGGCACCGACCCCGCCGACTACTGGCCGCTCTCCAGGAATTCAGTCGCGATCGCGAAGGAGAAGCCGGACCTCACCGTATTCACCGGGGACTTCTTCTACCGCGAGGACGCCTGCCCGGCTGCCTTCGAGGCCAGGTGCGGAGGCAGCCCTCCCCCGATCGACTCCTTCCGGTTCAACGACACCGACTACGGCTGGATGGCCGACGTCTTCATCCCGATGGCCCCGCTGTTCGAGGCGGCGCCGATCCTCGCCGTCCGTGGTAACCACGAACAGTGCGACCGTGGTGGCAACGGCTGGTTCCTCTTCTTCGAGGTCTCGACCGCCCTCGGGCCGGACGCCTGCGCGCCGCCAACTTTGGGAGCGGCGACGGTGCCCAATATCGCCCCTTCCTGGGCCTTCGATGCCCCAATCTCGAAGGGCCGGAACCTCCGGATCGTCGCGGTCGACAGCGCTTACGGCAGGAACTTCGACATCACCTCCTGGGTCGACACCCAGCGCCCGCAGTACGAGGCAGCCCAGCAGATGAGCTTGCCGAAGCAGGGCCGTGAGTCCTGGCTGCTCGCCCATCGGCCGATGTTCGGCGTCGAGCCGATCGAGGAGGCCGCTACCGGCCTCCTGCCCTACACCTCGATCGACCAGACGGCCGCCTCGTACGGCCTGCTCGGCAACTACCAAATGATCATCGGATCGCACATCCACGTTTCCCAGGTGGTCAAGGTCCCGGGGCAGCCGGTCCAGATGGTGGTCGGGAACGGTGGGTCGAAGCCGGATGTCGCGGGCGAGTCCTCCTACCAGATCCCTGCCTACGGGCCGCTAGCCAAGGCGGACGGGACTGCACTGAGTCCCAGCTACACCCCGTACGAGAAGCCCTCGTACCTCTGGACCAAGGTCAAGTACGGCTACACCGTCATGAAGCCGGGCTCGAAGGCCAAGCAGTGGACGGCGATCCAGCGCGACTACACCGGCAAGACATTTGCGACCTGTTCACTGGTCAAGAAGGACATGACCTGCGCCAACTCGGGCTGACGCCCGGTCCGCGAGGGTAGTCCGCCAGCGAAACGCCCGGGCTCAGGTCCGGCTCGGGGCCGTGTCCGAGGAGAGGGGTCTCGAGGCACCCCCCGAGGTCGTATGGGTGAGTGGCGAATCCTCAGGTGCACCCCTCGACCGGAGGTGGCGCCGAAGAACGTTGTGGTCGGGGTCCGCCTTGTCGAACACCCGGAAGTCGTGCCTCCGGGTCAGGTAAACGAGGGCGATCAGCACCAGCCCCCCGGTCGCGAGCGGTAGCCACCAGATCTCCAGGCTGTCCGCAAGAAGCCCCTGGATCATCCCCCCGACCGCGCCGACCGAAAGTGAGACCGACGCGTAGAGGGCGAGTACCTGGCCCTCGAGCTCCCGGTCCGCGCTCAGCTGGGTGACCGCACTCAGGATCGATCCGGTGACCCCAAGGACGGCGCCTATGAGGAGCAGGATCACCGAGGCCAAGGCGACCGACGGGTCGGTCGGGATCGGCAGGAAGCCGACTACCGCCAAGAGTACGAATGCCGTGGCCACGGTGATCAAGGCGAGCCAGATGACGATCCTGTAGGTCAGCCTCTCCTTGGCCAAGAGGAGCAGTCCGGCGACGAGGATCCCCCCGAAGTAGACCGAGCCGAGCAGGATCCCGTAGATGTGGGCCGAGCTGCCGAACTCCGAGGCGACCTTCGGCAGCAGGCCGACGATCGGCCAAACCAGGAACTGGAGCAGGACGGTGAACAAGACAGCGAAGCGAGTGATCCGGTTCTCCCACATCTTCTTCAGGACCAGGCGGGCCGAGGGGCCTTTCTTCTGGACTGTGGTCGCCTCGACCTTCCCGACCGATGCGGGCAGGGAGATAACCACGAAGAAGAGCGGCACGTAGCTGAAGACGTTGAGCAGCAGCGGTACCCCAGCGCCGAAGGCATCGAGCAGGATCCCCCCGGCGACCGCACCGATCGCGGCCCCTACTGCGGAGGTCGACGAGAAGAGCCCATCGGTCTCGTCGAGCTGTCCCTTGGGCGAGAGCCTCCGCAGGAGTTGCTGCCAGGCCGGGTACTGGGGACCTGAGGTGAGCCCGCCCAGAGCGCTGTTGGCCAGCAGGATCGGGAGCGAGAGGTCGCCCATAAAGGCCAGTGCAGTCCCGATCGCATAACCCACGATCTTGATCACCACGCAGATCGCCCAGGCTCGGCGCCGGTCGAGCTTTCTCAGGAGGGCCGCGCCGGGGCGGGCGACCAAAGCGAAGGAGACCGTGTAGGCCACCCCGACCAACACCGCTGCAAAGGCAGACTGGGTCTCGCTGAAGGCGAGGTAGGCGAAGGTGAGGGTGCACATCGTCCCGCCGATCGTCGAAACGCCCGAGGCAACCGCCATCTCGCCGATCTTCCGGCTGGCCGGTTTCGGAAAGAGCGTCTTGACCAGCCCCTTGAACCCCCTCTGCTCCACGACGGCAGTCTAGGGGTTGAGGGCGCCTCCCTACGCTGATAGAAATCCCGCCATGTCCGCCTTCCTGTACCGCGTCGGGGGCTTCTGCGCAAGGCACCCGGTACCGGTCGTGGCGATCTGGATCGTCGCCATCGTCGCCCTCGGCTTCGCCGGAAAAGAGGCCGGATCCAAAGCGTCGGACTCGATCTCCCTCCCCGGTACCGGCAGCCAGAACGCGACCGACCTGCTGGAGAAGCGCTTCCCCGGGCAGGCCCAGGGCTCGAGTCCGGTCGTCATTCGCTCGATCGACAAGGGGGACCTCACCTCCCCGGCCAACCGCCGGGCGATCAACCGCTCGGTGGCGGCAGCCCGCAAGTCGCCCTTGGTACTCGAGGTCGAAAGCCCCTTCCAGGTGCTCGCCGCCGAGGAGGCTGGCGGAAAGCCCAAGGGTGGTGGCGGGGCGATAAGCCTCAACCGGAAGGCCGCCTTCTACTCGATCACCCTGAAGAAGCAGATCAACGAGTACACCAACTCCGAGATGTCCGACCTGGCCGACCGGGTCAACCGCCCGCTGACCGAGGTCGGACTCCAGACCGCGGTCGGTGGGGTGATCGGCGCGGCCGCCCAGGGACCGGGAACCGAGACCAGCGAAGCGATCGGGGTGGCGGTCGCGATCATCATCCTGCTGATCGCCTTCGGCTCGGCCGTCTCGATGCTGCTGCCGATCGTCACCGCGATCCTCGGGCTCGCGATCTCGCTCAACCTGATCACCCTGCTCTCCCACGTGGTCACCGTCCCGACCGTCGGCCCCACCCTCGGGGTGATGATCGGCCTGGGGGTTGGAATCGACTACTCGCTGTTCATCCTCTCCAGACATCGCGAGCAGGCAGCCCAGGGGATGGACCTCAAGGAATCGATCGCCCGCTCGGTCGCCACCTCAGGCGCCGCCGTCACCTTTGCCGGCGGCACGGTGATCATCGCCCTGCTCTCGCTCGCGGTCGCCCAGATCCCGATCATCACCGCGATGGGCTACACCGCAGCGATCGCCGTGGTCACGGCGATGCTCGCGGCCAACACCCTGCTGCCGGCGATCCTCGGCCTGCTCGGCCACCGCTACGACTCGCTGCGGATCCCCTTCTTAAGGAAGGAGTCACCCGACCCCGACCACGACGACTCCGGCTGGTCCCGGTGGGCCCGTGGAGTGGCGAGGCTGAAGTGGACCGCGATCATCGGCTCGCTGGCCATCCTCCTGATCCTCGCCTACCCCACCCTCAAGCTCGAGTTCGGCCAGGTCGATACCGGTGAAGGGCCGAAGGACGCTCAGGCGACCAAGGCGTATGACCTCCTCAGCGCCGGGTTCGGCCCGGGCTCGAACGGACCGATCCTGGTCGCGGTCCGCCTCGACGGAAAACCGGAGGACAAGGCCGACCTCGCCGGGCTGACCGCGGACGTGAAGAAGGTGCCGAACGTCGCCTCGGTCACCCCGCCGGAGATCAGTCGCGGTGGAACGGCGGCGACGATCACGGTCACGCCCAAGTCGGCTCCGCAGGTCCAGGCGACCCAGGACCTGGTCGACCGATTGCGTGAAAAGACGATCCCCGATTCGCTCAAAAGGACGGGCCTGAAGGCCTACGTGGGTGGGGTGACTGCCGGCTATATCGACTTGGGCGACGAGATCGCCAAGAAGCTTCCCCTGGTGATCGCCACCGTGATCGCCCTCTCCTTCCTGCTCCTCCTGGTCGCCTTCCGCTCGGTGGTAATCCCGGCCCAGGCCGCGGTTATGAACCTGCTCGGGGTGGCCGCCTCCTACGGACTGCTGGTCGCGATCTTCCAGTGGGGCTGGGGGACCTCCTTGATCGGGCTCTCGGGGGACGTGCCGATCGTCTCCTTCGTCCCGCTGTTCATGTTCGCGATCCTGTTCGGCCTCTCGATGGACTACGAGGTCTTCCTGGTCAGCCATATCGGCGAGGAGAGGGATGCCGGGGCCTCGGTCACTGACTCTGTCGTCCGCGGGCTCTCCAGGAGCGCCAAGGTGATCACCTCGGCCGCCCTGATCATGGTCGCCGTGTTTGGCAGCTTCGTCCTGACCGACGATCCGACCACCAAACAGTTCGGCCTGGGGCTCGCCTTTGCGATCGCGATCGATGCGACCTTGATCCGGTGCGTCCTCGTGCCGGCGGTCATGGTCGCGATGGGGAAGGCCAACTGGTGGCTGCCCCGCTGGCTCGACCGGTTCCTCCCCCACATCGGGATCGAGGGGACCGAGTTCCTCCAGAAGCTCGGCTCGGGGAAGGCCTCCGGGCCCAAGCCGACCGGCTGACCCGGGGGTCTTACCCGGGCCTGAGCTCCTTGCCCACGGGGGTGTCGAGCATCTTCTCGATAGCTGCCGGGGTCGCCCAGTAGATCAGCGCACCGGCCCCCACCCCGAGTACGTCCCGGGAGCAGCTCGCCGCATCCGCGGGTGAATCCCTGGTCACAGCCAGGCCCGATCCGGCCTTCGGGTTGGCCGAGAAGGAGATCTCGAAGCCAAGGTGGTTCAGGACCTTCTGTCCGATGCCTGCCGATCCGGTTGTCCTGCCGGTGTCCGGCGCGCCCCGGGCCAGCTCCCCGTACTGCGAGCGGATCTCTTCGGCAACCTCGGCGATCGAATCGGTCGTCTGGGTGCCTCCGCACCGGTTCTGGCTCTGGACCAGCTGGTAGCCGAGGAAACCCTTGTCGAGCTCCCTGTTCAAGAGCACCAGTTCCCGGCCGAGCGCCGCGTAGTCCCATCCGGCCCGGTACTCGGTCGCGAGGCCAACCCTGGTCTGGGGCTCGCCCGGCGCGGCGGCGATCTTCTCGGAAACCCTGCGCAGCTCCTCCCGGGCCCGGACGACGTTCACCTCGAGCGCCTCGCTCCAGGCCCCCTTCCCGGTCTCCTCCCAGGTCGACTCCTCCCAGTCGAGGACCACTGCCGTAAGGGCCGGGTTCCCGGCCAGCGAGAAGATGTAGCCGGGCTTCTTCTTCTCGGGGCTCAGGCCGTTGAGTGCGGCGATCCGGTTGCAGGTGAACTCCTCCCGCAGGCGGTCGAGGATCGCCCCGGCCTGCTTCGGGGTCATCGTCCGGTACTCGGTGTTGATCAGGAAGATGTCGCGGTCGCGAATCCGCGAGCGGAGCGGCCCGGAAACCAGCTCCTCGACATCGGTCGAAGTGTTGACCCTCAAGACCATGGTGTAGGCATCGGGGCCCGAGCCGGCAGGAGCGATCCCGGTAGGCACGGTGGCACAAGCCGACTTTTCGCCTTCACCGTCGTCCGCGCAACCGACAACGCCCGCAACCAGCAGGGCGGCGCAAACGGGGATGTAGACGAGTGATCTGGGGAGTCTCACGGCTTGGGTCCGGTCGGATCGGGCTGCCGGGCGGCCCTCACGCTAGCACCGCCCATCCCTGGCGCTAGATTCGTAAGGTCATTCCCCGGAGGGGTGGCAGAGCGGTTGAATGCACCGGTCTTGAAAACCGGCAGGCGTCATTAGGCGTCTCGTGGGTTCGAATCCCACCCCCTCCGCTCGTCGATCGGTCGTAAAGATCAGAGGTAGATTGGTCCGATGCCCTACCCGCTCAGGTCCCGTGTCTCGCTCGCCCTGGTCAGGCGGCAGCTACCCGGGCTGATGACGGCGGATCCGGCGGGCGATCTTCCCGACGGCCTGCACGTCGCGATCGTCGGCTCGGGCTCGCCCCTCCCCGACGTGAAGAGGCGAAACCCCTGCGCGGCAGTAATCGTCGACGGGAAGATCTTCCTGGTCGATGCGGGCGAGGGCGCCTCGGAGACGATGGCCCGTATGCAACTGGATCCCGGCAGGGTCAAGGCGGTCCTTATGACCCACTTCCACTCGGACCACATCGGCGGTCTGGGTACGGTCAACCTCCAACGGTGGGTCGCCGACGGCGATCGCCCCGCCCTTCCGGTCATCGGCCCACCCGGGACCGAACGGGTGGTCGATGGTCTCAACGAGGCTTACGCACTGGATCGCGGCTACAGGGTCGACCATCACGGTCCCGATCTGGTCGACCCCCAAACCGGTGCCATGGACGCCCAGGTCTTCTCGATCCCCGAGGGCCAGGACTCGATGGTCGTTCTCGAGGACGGCGACCTGAAGGTGACCGCCTTCGTCGTCCAGCACCCACCGATCGAGCCCGCCCTTGGCTACCGCTTCGACTACCGGGGTCGAAGCGCCGTGATCAGTGGCGACACCAACTACTCACCGACCTTGATCGAGGCCGCCCAAGGGGCCAACCTGCTGGTCCACGATGCCCTCTCCACGGAGCTCTTGATGATGGTTTCCGAGGCGGCCCGTGATGCAGGGCTAAGCACCCGAGGTCAGATCCTTGCCGACGTTCCCGATTACCACGCGACCGCGCCCGAGGCAGCCGACGCCGCCCGGGAGGCCGGGGTCGGTGCCCTGGCCATCACCCACATTGTTCCGCCACTTCCCCTCAAAGGGCTGGAGGCGATCTTCCTCGCCGATGCCGAAGAGAGGTTCGACGGACCGCTCTGGCTGGCCAGGGATGGCGATCTCTACAGCCTGCCCACCGGGACTGACCAGCTGGACCGCTCGAACCTGATCCGAAGGCGATAGGAAGCCGAGTCGTAAGAATCCAAAGCAGCCCTCTAGGCCTCACGCCGGACTAACCAAAAGGAGAAGAGATGGCAATCCCCAGTGACATCCAGCAGTTCATCGATCGGCTGAGCGCCGATGCCCCGGCCGACTACTCGGACCTCAAGGCCCTCGTCTTCAACGGAACGCTGAAGCGCTCCCCGGAGCCAAGCAACACCGAGGGCCTGCTCTCGATTCCGCTGGGGATCTTCGACGCGGTCGGGGTAAAGGCCGACGTGATCCGAACGGTCGACCGCGACATCCCACCAGGCTCCTGGCCCGACATGACCGAGCACGGCTACGACAGCGACGAGTTCCCCGCGATCTACCGGGACCTGGTCGTCCCGGCCGACATCGTGATCCTGGCCGGACCGATCTGGCTCGGTGACCAGAGCTCGATGACCCGCAAGGTGATCGAACGCCTCTACGCCTTCTCGGGGGAGACCAACGACAAGGGCCAATGGGCCTACTACGGCAAGGTCGGGGCGGCGCTGACCACCGGCAACGAGGACGGCGGAAAGCACGTCAGCGCGATGGTCCTCTACTCCCTCCAGCACATCGGCATGGTCGTCCCGCCACAGTCGGACTCCTACTGGAACGGCGAAGCGGGCCCCGGACCCTCCTACCTGGATGGCGACGAAGGTGGCGAGCACAACGCCTGGACGACCAGGAACACGGTCTTCATGACCTGGAACATCCTCCACCTCGCCCGGATGCTCAAGGACGCGGGCGGCATCCCTGGCTACGGCAACAACGCAGACGACTGGGACCTATCCCAGCCGGACCACCCGAATCCGGAGTACCGGGCTTAGGCGCAGCGAGGTGGTAAGGGGTTTCTCGCGGGTCAGTGGCCGTCGAGCGCTCCGGCAAGCGCCTGAATCTTGTCGGGCTAACCCAGCGGCCACCCCATCAGGCCCCAATCCTCGTTGGATTTGTCACCCGGTCAGGTACCCGCCTAGTGTTTGGCTCGCCTGAAGAACCGGCAGGCATTCCTCGGCGCCTCGTGGGTTTGAACCCCATCCCCTCCGTTCGAGGCCGGGATACGACGAGGCTCAGTAGTTCCCGGGCGGTGGGTTCTGCGGAGGTCCCTGGTTGCGGGAGCTGTTCGCAATGAACGAGAGGATGACGCCGACCACGGCGACCCCCATCAGTATCCAGCCGACCAGCTGGAGGTCTACCCCCTGGACCGTTTCGTCCACCGCGAAGGCGAGGATCGCACCGATCGCGAAGATGAACAGCGAGCCGCCGAAATACATCGGCGCGATGCTATCAGCGGTCCCGACCGAAACCGGGGGGATTTTCGGCCGCCCGTCTGGCAACGGCAGGGTCTCTACCGAGACCTGAAACAGAATCCCCCACATGGGCTACGATTCGGTCATGAAGGGAGGCAGGCGCGCGAGGGCGTCGTTCGCAGGGTTGCTGGTCGGGCTCTTTGCCCTGTTCGCCTTGCTGCCCTCAGCCTCCCAGGCCGCCGAGACCGACCTGGCGCCGACGGCCGATGGCTTCCTCCTCTTCGAAGTGGGAGTCGACATCTACGACCAGGCGATCTGGCAGTACGACACACAGTACGAGTGCGACCGCAGCACCGGTACCGGACAACACACCATCTCGGCTGAGGTCCGCCCCAGCGACACCTGGATCGCTGTGGTCCCGGTCGACAGGTCCAAAGGAGGGGCCCAGCCGGTCTCCTATCGCGATGACGGATTCCTGATGCGGCCGACGAAGAAACAGTGGGCCCCGGCTTCCTACAACCTCCAGTCGGATGAAACCAGCGAGCCAACCAGCAACTTTGGGCCCTGTGCACCGATCGACTGCGGCACCGATTGTTCGGGAGTCGATCCGCCCCAGAAGCTATGTGGCACCAGGAAGGGAGAGACGAAACTGCAGATCTTCGGGGCCCAGAACGGCAAGAACGCCTACCTCTCCTTTTTCGATGAGACGTGGACACCGGACACCCCGTTCGCGACCGAAACCTCGTTCTGTAATGACTTCGCGTTCTGGGCGTGGTCGGATCCCTGGCCCGGCTTTGAAACCGACGATAACCCCTACGATTCGATCGCTCATGGTCTCGAGATCAGCACCTCTAAGTTGATGGGCTTCTTCCGAAAGCTGACGCCGAAACAACGGGATAAGTGCCGCAAGAAGAAACAACGGGGCGAGAAGGCCGACAAAGGCCAGCGGAAACCAAAGGTCTGCAACAGGGCGAACTACACCCACAGGCACAAGGTGATCCAGATACGGGACATCGACGAGCCGGGAAACCGTTTCTACATCTGGCAGCAGTCGAAGCTGACCGTCGAATTCAAGTTCGACGACTTCGAGCCGAAGGGGAAGATCATAGAGGTGGTCCCCCCCTTCAACCGCTGAGGGGACATCCGACTTCACCCCTCACGCAGGGGCAGGGCGCTCTACACTCCCTCCATGGAAACTGAACAGAAGCCCCAGAAGCCCGGCACCGCAGCGAAGAAGGCGAAGGGCCAGGCCCGGATCCTGATCATGGTCGCCGCCTTCCTATCCCTGATCGCCTCGGTCGTCCTCTTCTTCACCGGGAGCAAGCAGGAAGGGATCTTCATCGGGCTCTGGGTCCCCTCGATCCTCGCCCTCGGCGCCCTGATGGTCCCGGCCGGAAGCGACTGATGGAATCGGTCGGGATCTTCATCTTCGGCCTCTTCATCACCGCGATCGTCACGACAGCCTGCGGCCTGATCATCTACGGACTCGTCTCCGAGCGCCGCGAGCGCGAAGAGCTCGCCGAGAGCCGCCAGGCCGACTCCGGCCCATAGGGCCTTACATCCACGGGTTTTTCCCACGGCGGCTCGGACCGCTGGTAGCCTCCGCTCTGAAGTCAGGGTGAGCTTCAGGGAAGAGGGGCCCTGAGCATCAAAGGGACACGAAGGGGGACGATCAGGTGAATCGCTCGTTTGGACGTTGGGCCATCGCAGGCACGGTCCTCTCGGCCATCGCAGGAATGGCACTAAGTGCTGCCCCGGCCGGCGCGTGGAGTCCCGTGGCAACCGTCGTCGAACAGTCGAGAAGCAACCCCCCCACTCCCGGGACCCCTTCGATCGGTGGCTACTCCTCCACGGACCAGGCCGTCCTCGATAACGGCTCATCGTTCGCGGCATGGCTGGTCCGGCCGGCGGCATCCAACGAGATCCATGCCCGGACCCAGAACCGGGAAGGGACCACGCTCGGTCCCGATACGACGATCCTCAACGTCCCGGCGACCATCGAGGTGGACGAGTGGGCGGTGACCGCACTCGGAGATGGGGCAATCTTCTTCTGGACGGAGAGGTCGGAGGTCGCGGGAGTCCAGATCCGGGCCCTTAGGTACAGGACGATGTCTGCCTCTGGGGTCCTCGGGGCAATCCAGCAGCTCGACTTCGCCTCGGTTCCCACTACCGACGGTCGGATCTCGCTCACCGGACTCTCTGCCTCCTCCGGCGGGGACTTTGCCAACGTCGCCTGGACTCTGGTCGATCGCCGGGGCCCCGCCTCGTCCAACTGTGATGCCGCTGGGATCTTCGATCAAACGACGGGCCCCTGCCAGCTGATCGAGAAGGTTCGGTTTGCCCGCTTTGCCTCGAACGGCTCGGTAGCCACCGGACCAGGTGACCTTCTCTCCCGGAACTTCACCTCGGAGAACACCGACTGCCCGGTCGAAGAGAACGCTGCACAATCCAACCTCCTTACTACCTCCGATGGCACTGCGACCGCCCTGATCAGGGACTACTGCCGCCCACAGGGAGGCGAGGCCACGCCCGTCCTCCTCCACGGGCGGGTTCCGGTCGGCGGGCAGGTGAGTCCGGCAAAACTGCTGGACCCCTTCAGCCCCCAATACATCCCGTTCATTATTCAGATCCCGATCGACCTGGTTCGCCCGAGCATCTCCTCCGACGGGACGATGACCTTCAACCTGAACGGCGGGGTCTTCCGTGTTTCGAAGAACGGCCAGCTAACCGGGCCGATCTTGGACGTGGAGGAGGTCGGTGAAGGCTGGACCGGGAGGACCGGGCCTCTGGTCGCCCTTCCCGGCGGCCGAACCCTTGCCCTGATCCTGGCCAAGAAGCTCAGTGGTGAAAACCTCACCCGAGCGGTCTGGAGCCGGATCATCGAGGCCGATGGCTCCCTCACCAAGCCCAAGCAGCTCTACTCGAGGACCTGGAGCAGCTCGACGCCCGGCTACCCCAAGTCGACCTTCCTCGACATCAAGGCAGCTGGCGGCCTCGGCAAGGACACCGGCACGGTGCTGATCGACGTTCTCGAGATCGACAGGCAGAGCGCCACCTCCGCCTCCCAGAACGATCAGGTGATCGCGATCGGGCTGAACGGGAAGGGTGCTAGGTCGGGATCACCAACCGTCCTCCAGACGGCCTCCGGGAGCTTCTCACCGTCGACCGATCAGTTCCTCGCAGCAACCACCGGCGAAGTGAAGGTGGCTTCCGACGGGACGGCCTCGGTCCTCCTTGAAAAGGTCCTCACCAAGTACGTGATCGCCACGAACATCGGCTCGGCCTCGTTCCAGCTCTTGAGCACCAAACTGGTCCGAAACCCCAACACCTGCGGGGTCACCCCCAGCCTCTGCAAGGCAAATGTGAAGGTGAAGGGACTGAAGGTCTCCGGACGTGGGTCCAAGACCAAGCTGACCATCACCCTGAAGAACTCGGGCAACAAGGACGCCTCGAAGGTCAAGGCGAAGCTAACGGCCTCCGGGGGCGCCAAGACACCGAAGACCGTCTCCTTCCCCAAGGTGCTCGAGGGCAAGGCCGCGAAGAAGACCGTCAAGGTCAGCGGCTCGGGAACGATCAAGGTGAAGGTCGGAAAGTCGTCTAAGACGATCCGGTTCTAGGGCGAGTCCGACCCGGCGGTCGCGGGCAGGGGTTGGTCAGTCGGACCCAGTGGTGAACTGCTCGAGGTTCTCGCTCCTTTCGTACACCGGACGGGCATTCCCGGCCCCGCCCTCGATCGGCCAGGCCGGGGAGCGATAGACCGAGATCAAGGCGACCCCGGCCACCAGGTTGCGAGCGATCACCCCGTTGTCGCGGATCGGGCGATCCGGCCCCGTCTGGTGCCGTCGTCAGAACCGACCGGTGACGAGCGACTCTGGGGCATGGACTCATTCGAAACCCAGGAGATAGTCGATGCGATCGACCGGCTGAGGTCGGCGATCGAGAGCCTCGAGATGAGAGTTGCCTCGCTGGAGGGCTCGGGCGGCCAGGGCGGCGGGATCGAACGGCGGCTCGACCAGATAAGCCGCACTGTCGATGCGATCCGGAAGGAGATGTTCTAGGCCGTGGCCGAGGACTCTGAGATCCAGCTCGCCCGGATTACCGGCCTGCTCGAGATCGTGATCGCCCGGCTTCAGGGAATCGAGACTCGCATCGAGACCCTCGAAGACCAGATCGAAATGGCCGCGATCGCGGACGTCGACGGAACCCTGGAAGAGGTCCGGGCCGAGGTCCGCTCGATCAAGGACGAGATGCTCTGAGGCAGAAGCGTTGGGACTCGGCGAAGAGGGTTACTTCTAGCCGAGCGTCGCGACCGACTTCTCGATCGCATCGCCGATCATCTGCAGGTGCTCCTCGGTTGCGGTCAGCGGTGGAGAGACGGCCACACCCCGCCCGAGCGGTCGCATCAGGACGCCCTCCTCCCGGGCAGCCATCCCCAGCTTGATCGGCGCCCCGGGGTCGGCCTCGAGGATCTCCCCCGCTATCTCGACCGCAGCGAGGAAACCGAGGCCTCCCCTCACCTCGGCCACGTTGGGCGAGTCGGCCGCCCGGAGCATCTGCTCGTAGAGCGGACCCTCCAGCTCCTCACCCCTCGGCAGGAGCCCCTCCTCCTCGAGGATCCGCAGGTTCTCGATCCCGGCCGCGCAACAGGTCGGGTGGCCGCCGTAGGTCGCCCCGTGGCGGAAGGGCGGTGCGCCGGGTTCCCAGAAAGGGCCCGCGATCTCGCCCGAGATGACCACCCCTCCCAGGGGCAGGTAGCCGGAGGTAACCCCCTTGGCGAAGGTGATCATGTCCGGCACGACGTCCGGCCACCGCTCGATCCCGAACCAGGTGCCCAGCCTGCCGAAGGCGTTGATCACTGCATCGACCACGAACAGCACCCCGTACTCCGAACAGATCGCGGCCACCTCCTCCACGTAACCCCCGGGCGGCGGGTAGACCCCGCCGGCACCGATCACCGGCTCGATGAAAAAGGCGGCGACCCGGTCGGGCCCGATCCGCTCGATCTCCTCCCGTAGGGCGGCAGGGTCGTTCCAGGCCACCACCGAGGCGTCGGCCGCTACTTCGCCGTAGCCCTCCCGGTTGGGCGGGATCCCGGCCAGGCCGGTCCCGAAGCCGTGGGTGCCGTGGTAGCCGTGCTGGCGGGAGATCAGGTGGTGGCGTGAAGTCTGGCCGACCTCGTGCCAGTAACGGCGGGCCAGCTTGGCCGCGGTGTCGATCGAGTCGCCCCCGCCCGAGGTAAGGAACACCTTGGCGTCGGGGATCGGGGCCAGCTCGGCCAGCTTGGCCGAGATCTCCTCGGCCGGACGGTTGGTGAAGTCGCCGAAGGTCGAGTAGGCCTCGAGTTCGGCCATCTGCTTTCCGACCGCGTCGGCGATCGACTTTCGGCCGTGGCCCACGTTCGCGTACCAAAGCGAGGCGGTCGCATCGAGGTACCGGTTTCCGTCCTCGTCGAAGACCCAGACGTCCTCCCCGCGGACCAGCACCATCTCGGCCTCGCGCACCTGCCCCATCGGGGCGAACGGATGCCAGAAACGGGTGTCCTCGATCGTCGTCATGCCTTAATGGAACCGCATTATGGGGATCGGAGGGAACTTTGCCCGACCCACCGCTCGAGCAGGGAGCCGGGGATCCGGTTGCCCCGCGCGATCCGGCGTACCACCCCGGCGCTCGGGCGGGCCGTTCGCTGAAAGGTCTCGGGTGAGTAGGAGTAGAGGCCGAAGCGGGGCGTGTAGCCGGCTGACCACTCGAAGTTGTCGGTCAAAGACCAGTGGAGCCAGCCGATCACCGGCGCGGCCTTGCTCCTTCGGGCGGCCTGCTTCCAGACCTGGTGGAGCGAGCGAACCAGATAGCCGGGTCGGAGCGAGTCAGCGGCGTCGGCGATCCCGTTTTCGGTCACCATCAGCGGCAGTCGGTACCTCGCCGCCTCCTTTAGCACCGACCCGAGGCCGGCCACGTCGATCTCGTTGCCGAAGTCCGAGCAGATCGTCGGGCAGGGTGTGCCCCCAGGGTTGAGCGCCCACCGGTAGGTGACGCTCGGCAGGAAGTCGAGCAGCCCGATGTTCGTACTGATCGGTCCGCCAAGGGAGGTGACCCGTCCGCGGAAGTAGTAGTTCACTCCGAGGAAGTCTGCCTTGCCGGCCATCGACGGGTCCCTCTCCCCGGGGTCGACCTTGCCGTTCACGTTCCGGTCGAGGAAGCCGCGGATCACAGCGTTGGGGAAGGTGCGGTTGAAGACCTGTTCGGCGTTCGCGGTCGAAGCGACGTCTGCCGACTTGGCCGGATTCGAAGGGACGAAGTGGATCATGTTGTGGACCAGACCGATCCGGGTGGCGCGCCGGTCGCGGTCGGAGTCGACCCGGTCCTTCGCCCGCAGCTCGTCGTAGGCAGCGGCGTTCGCAGAGGCCATCGTCTCGATCGCCTTGACCGCGCCGGTGAAGGAATTGGCCCCCGGCGGGAACCAGCTGGCGTAGGCCCCGGGCACGTTCACGTATCCGCCGACCGCGACCACCATCGGCTCATTCAGCGGGGCCCACCAATCGACCAGGTCACCGAACTTCCAGCCCATGTAGGCCGCGTACGTCCTGAACTCGGCGGCCGTGTTGTCGGAGAGCCAGCCGGCCCGGGTCGGCAGGGTCTCCGGGAGCGGGTCGTCGGCCGCTCGCCCGGTAAGCGCGTCCCTGACCGCGATCGGGTCATGGACCCAGAGCGGAAGGGTGAAGTGGTTGAGGGTGACCAGGGGCTTCAGGCCCGCCTTCCGGGCCGAGGCGATGATCTTCCGGTAGCGGGCGACGGCACCGTCGTTTGCCAGACGGTCGAGGGCACGCAGGGCGGCCTTGGTGATTCGTCGGCCGTTGGCCACTGCAGCGGTAGAGGTCGGGAAGATCCGGCTCCACTCGGTGCCCATGCGCCAGGTGTTCAGGCCGAGCCCCCTGGCCAGCTTGATGTCACCCTCGAAGGCGGTGGCCCAGCCCCCCGGACCGTCCTCGGGCAGGTCGCCGCTCACCTTCCCAGTAGCGATGTTCTGGGCGTCTCGGACCCAGGTCCACCAGTCCGTGCCCGGGTCGGAGTTCTCCGGGCCTCCACCCATCTCGGTCTGGAATCCCGAACCGGCCACCCCCCACATGAAGCCCTTGGGGAACTTCTCCGCCGTGGCACCTTGGGCCCCGCCCGGGATCAGGCCCAGGAAGGCGAAGGCGGCGGCGATCGCAAAGCCCGCGACCGCGGCAGACCAGGCGGACGGGAGCCTGCCTTCCCTAGAGATGCCCGCCACCTAATGCCTAACCTAGCTTCTGGTAGACGCTCCGAACGCCATCACGGATGATCGTCGCCTCGCCGGCCGCCCTCACGGCCAACGGCCGCTCCAGTGTCCTCGAGCTGAAGGTCCAGCCCGCGGGGATCGCCGCGGTCGGGTTGGTGGCGAGATTCCTGAGCGTCTTCGGGTTGAGGGTCGGATCGACCGTCTTGGTGTAGGCCTGCATCACGTACCTGGTACCGGCGGGGTCGGTGAGGAAGTAGACCATCCTTCCCTTGTTGAAGATCCAGGTGTTCCGTCGCTGGATCTGGAACTCGGTGAAGGGCGGCGGCTGGAGAGTGCTGGTGGTCAACGTTGCTACCTGCCTCATCGGGATCCCGCCAAAGTTCTTGGGGTTAGTCGGCTTGGCCCCGATGATCGTGTCCATCAGCCAGTAGCGGGGGCCGTTAGGGCCGGCAGCCATCCAACCCTCAGCCGTGGCGATCGCCGAGAAGTCGAGTGCATCCCACTTGTCCTGCGGGCAGTAGCCGAGCCCGACCGAGTTGAAGACCTGGACCGAGAAGCCTCCGGTCGGGATCGAGCTGACCCCGAAGATCTCGCAGTAGCGGGAGTTGAACATCCGATCGAGGCTGACCGGCTTCTTGGCGGCCTCGGCCTGGGTCACCCCACCAGAAGCCCCCACCATCAGGGCGAGCGCCACGACGGCAGCGAACACCGCCAGTGCCGCACGAACCGGCCCCTTGGCCGCCCACGCCTTCTCCCTTGCTACCGGCATCCAATCCCCTCTCTCCTCGGATCGTGGCAGTGCTCCTGCCTCCACTACCAGGAAGAACCCTAGACCCTCCCGGAGGTTTCGGCCGGGGGGAGCCATTCCGGGGTCAATCGAGCTTCTGGTAGATGCTCCTCACCCCGTCCCGGATGATCGTCGCCGAGCCGCCCGACCTCATCGAGAGCGGCTTCTTCAGCGTCCGCGTCCTGAAGGTCCAACCCTCTGGAATCGCTGCCTTCGGGTTGGAAGGCAGGTTCCGGAGCGTCCTCGGGCCGAGGGTCGGGTCTTCGGTCCTGGTGTAGGCCTGCATCACCCACTTGGTGCCAGAGGGGTCGGTCAAAGTGTGGATCGTCCTCCCTTTCCGGAAGAACGAGGTACTCCCCCGCCAGCTCTTCATCTGGAGGCGGAGCTCGGTGAACGGCGGCGGCTGGAGGTCGTTCGTGGCCAGCGTCGCGACGTGCCTCATCCCGATTCCACCGAAGTCCTTCGGCTCGGTCTGTCGGGCGCCGAGGATCGAGTCCATCAGCCAGTAACGGGGCCCGTGCGGGCTGGCCGCCAGCCACCCTTCCCGGTCGGCGATCGCCTTGAAGTCCAGCCCGGCCCACTCGGCCTGGGGGCACCTGCCCAGCCCGACCGAGTTATAGGTCGCGACCGAGTAGCCACCGGTCGAAAGGGAGCTGATCCCGAAGATCTCGCAGTAGCGGGAGTTGAAAAGATTGCCGATCCTTGGCTGTCCCTTGGCCGCCTCGGCCTGGGTCGGGACGCCCGCCGGGCCACCCGTGGCGACCAGCGAGGCGAAAACCGCCAGGCAGAGAACCATAAACCGGGCAGGCCAACGCGACCCCGGCTCGGCCTCCCCAAGTAGCTTCATCGACTCCCCCTCTTTCCTTCCGCGCGGCGCTGACTACGCCACTGAAACCCATGAACCGGACCAAGGTTCCGGCCCGGAAGCGCTGTCCGGGGCGAGGTGCCCCGACTGCCGTAGTTATATAGAGCCGCAGGTACCCCAGCTGCCGCGGGAGAGCCGCTTCGCCCGCCGCTCGGCCGCGGCATAGGCGGAGTAGCGACTGAACCGCGAGCCGACCACGTACACCTTCGCCCGGCCGCGGGAGACCATCACCTTGCCCAGGTCCTTGCCCGACTTGGAGACGTAGGCGAGCAGTCGGCCGTAGCGGTCGCGCTTCGGCTGGCGCGGGTCGGTCGCAACCTTCACCCTGCCGGTCGCAAGCGCCTTCATCAAGGACGAGGCCGCCCTGCCCCCGCACTCGAGCCCGCCGTAGACCTCGGGCGTGTCGATCCCCCACAGCCGGCACGTCTCCGACCCACCCCGCGCCTTTGCCACCTCGATCGGGTCGCCGTCGACCACCTCGCTGACCGGGCCACGGAACCGAACCCCCTCCGGC
>JBJTBP010000028.1:0-5384 GCA_046091385.1 Solirubrobacterales bacterium
ACTTCCGCCTCTACGAGAAGCTTTCCGGGATGACCGGTACTGCCCTGACCGAGGCGGTCGAGTTCATGAAGATCTACGAAGTGCCGGTGGTCGAGATCCCGACCAACGAAGCAGTCCTCCGCGACGACCAGAACGACCAGATCTACAAGACTCGCGACGGCAAGTGGCACGCGGTGGTCCGGGAGATCATCGACCGCCACGCCACCGGCCAGCCGATCCTGGTCGGGACGGTCTCGGTAGAGACCTCGGAGATGATCTCGGAGGCGCTCGACCGGGAGGGAATCGAGCACGTCGTCCTCAACGCGAAGCCCGAGTACGCCGAGCGCGAGGGCGAGACGATCGCCCAGGCAGGCAGGAAGGGCGCGGTCACGATCGCCACCAACATGGCCGGCCGTGGGGTCGACATCAAGCTCGGTGGTGATCCGGAGGGAATGGCCCAGGCCGACCTCAAACGACGGGGGATCGAGCGTGGCGACGAGAACTACGAAGTGGAACTCGAGAAGGAAGTCGCTGTCCTTACGCCGCCCTGCGAGGAGGAGAAGGAGGAGGTCAGGGATCTGGGCGGCCTGTTCATCCTCGGCACCGAACGCCACGAGTCCCGCCGGATCGACAACCAGCTACGCGGCCGCTCGGGCCGCCAGGGCGACCCAGGAGCCTCGCGCTTCTTCCTCTCGGCCGAGGACGACGTGATCCGCCTGTTCGCCGGCGACCGGATCTACAACATCATCGACCGCCTCGGACCGGTCGACGACGACCGCAACGAGATCCCCCTCGAGTCGAAGATGCTCACCCGGACGATCGAGAACGCACAGAAGAAGGTCGAGGAGCAGAACTTCCTGATCCGGAAGCGGGTGCTCGAGTACGACGACGTGATGAACGAGCAGCGCCGGATCGTCTATCGCTACCGCGGCGAGATCCTCGAGGGCAGGGACATGTCCGACGTGGCGAGGACCGAACTCGATGGGGTGGTCGGCCGGCTGGTCGAGGAGTACACCCCCGGCGACCTGGTCGAGGAGTGGGACCTCCCGGGTCTCGATGGGCAGCTCCGTTCGATCTGGCCGAGCTCCGTCGACGTCGCCGGGCTCGATCCCCACATGATCGACCGTGACGCCCTGACCGAAGAGCTCGTTGCCGACGCCCAGAAGGCCTACGACGAGCGTGAGCAGGAGCTCGGCACCGAGCTGATGCGCTACCTCGAGCGGACGATCCTCCTCCAGGTGATCGACAACCGCTGGCGGGAGCACCTCTACGACATGGATTACCTCAGGGAGGGCATCCACCTGCGGGGCTTCGCCCAGATCGATCCCCTGGTCGCCTACAAGAACGAGGGCTTCTCGATGTTCGAGGAGCTGATGAACTCGATCTGGGAGGAGTACGCGAAGCTGGTTTTCAACGTCGAGGTCGAGGTCGAGACCGAGCAGCCCGACGGCTCCTTCGCGGTGACCGAGGAGGGCTTCGGAGGCCTCGACTACTCGGGCGGCACCCTCGATGAGCAGCCCTCGGCGCTAACCGAACCGGTGGCTGGGGAAGAGGGGGCCGACGAGGTCGCGGTGGCCGCGGCCCAGCCCGCGCAGCAGGCGGTAGCCCAGGGCGCCGGCGGGGGAGCGACGGCGACCAAGGTCAAGTCCGATCGCGAGAACATCGGCCGGAACGACCCATGCTGGTGCGGCTCGGGCAAGAAGTACAAGAAGTGCCACGGCGCCTGACGCCGGATGGCTGACGCTCCGGAGCAGGCAGCGAGGGCCTTCGTCGAGGCCTTCAACGACCGCGACCTCGACCGGTTCGTCGAGGTCCTGGATCCCGAGGTCGAGCTCCATTCCATGCGGGGGACCGTCAGGGGCAGTGAGGCGGCCCGTGGCTGGGCGACAAGGGCCCCGGGCGGCGTCCAGCAGACGATCGAGATCGTCGGTTCAGAGACCGCACCCGGAAGAGTTCTTCTCGAGATCGATCGGGTCTGGCACTGGGCCGAGGATGGGGGTTACGCCTCTACCGACGAGATGGCCTGGCTTTTTGAGGTCGAGGATGGGCTGGTCACCTCGTGGCGGCCCTTCGAGGATCGGGCCGAAGGCCGGGCGGCCCTCCAGGAGGCCTGAGCCGCTTCAGCCCCGATCGAGGCCCGATTCACGGCAGGAGACCCGGTCATCCACTCATCAGACGGTGGCCCCGATCGAGCACCCCGTTTCCGTGATGGTCGCCGTCCCACGGGGCAGCATAGATGGAGTGGTGAAAACTAACTACTCTGTTAGGTGATGGCGTCTTCCGACTTCGTGATCGTAGGTGCGGGATCGAGCGGCTGTGCGCTGGCCGCAAGGCTTTCGGAGGACCCTTCGACCACGGTCACGCTGGTCGAGGCCGGAGGGAAGAATCGCCACATGAGCGTGGTCATCCCGGCCGCCTTCTCTCAGCAGTTCGGTACCGGCCGGGACTGGGCCTTCGAGACCGAACCGGAACCACACTGCAACGGGCGCCGTCTCTTCATTCCGCGGGGCAAGGGCCTTGGCGGATCGAGCGCGATGAACGCCATGCTCTACGTCCGCGGCCGCCCGCTGGACTACGACCTCTGGGAGAAGGAAGGCTGCCCCGGCTGGGGCTGGGAGGAAGTCAAGCCTTTTTTCCTCAAGTCCGAGGACTCATCCCGGGGCGAATCCGAGGATCACTCGACCGGCGGTCCGCTCCGGGTCGAGGGACCGCGTTCGCCGAGGGAGATCTCCGAAGCCTTCCTCAGGAGCGCCGAGGCCACCGGGATTCCCTTCACCGACGACTACAACGGGACCGAGCAGGACGGGGTCTCGATCCCGCAGGTCACCCAGAAGGCGGGCAGGCGCTGGTCGGCAGCCGATGCCTTCCTCAAGCCCGCGATGAAGAGGGGAAACCTGACCGTCCTGACTGACCGGACCGTCGACAAGGTGGTGATCGAGGACGGCCGGGCTACGGGCATCCTCTGCCGGGATCGTCGGGGCAGGGAGGAGTTCGTCGAGGCCGGTCGAGAGGTCATCCTCGCCGCCGGCGCGATCGGCTCCCCACATCTCCTCCTCCATTCCGGGGTGGGACCCGGTGAGATGCTCAACGAGGTCGGCGTGGAGGTCCAGGTCGACAGTCCGGGGGTGGGGCAGAACCTCCAGGACCACCCTTGCGTGGTCTGCGTCTGGGACACGCCCGGAGGCGGCTCGCTGGCCGATGCCGAGAAGCCGAAGGCCCTGCTCGAATGGATCCTCCGAAAGACGGGACCGCTCACCTCGAGCCTGGCCGAGGGCTTCGCCTTCGTCCGGAGTCGCCCGGGACTGCCCGCAGCCGACATCCAGTTCCACTTCGCCCCGGCCTACTTCGTCGACCACGGTCGGGTGACCTACGACGGTCATGCCGCCACCCTGGGACCGGTCCTCGTCTCGCCCAAGTCGCGCGGCAGACTCTGGATCGAGTCGGCCGACCCCGGGGAAGCACCCCGCTTCATCACCAACATGCTGGCCGACCCGGAAGACGTCGAGGCCCTGGTCAGGGGTGTTGAGATCGCCCGCGAGATCGCCTCGCAGGAGCCGCTCTCCGACCTGCTCGGTGAGGAACTCCTGCCCGGACCGGACGTGGTCGAGCGCGACGCGATCGAGGAAGACCTCCGCCAGCGGGTGGAGACGCTCTACCACCCGGTGGGGACCTGCCGGATGGGGAGTGACCGGGGCGCGGTGGTCGATCCCGAGCTCAAGGTGAGGGGGGTCGAGCGCCTTCGGGTCGCCGATGCCTCGATCATGCCGATGATCCCCGGTGGCAACACCAACGCCCCCTCGATCATGATCGGCGAGAAGGCTGCCGACCTGATCGGTCAGACTGCGCCCGTCGCGGCCTGACCCCAAGCTCCCATTCTGCCGCCGCCTGGCCGCAGTCCAGGCCGGTTTCGAACTGGCTCGGCCATCACCTATCCTGAGCCGATGGCCGAGGCAGTCAACACTGAGTCCCTGAACACCCGGGTCCGCTCTGCCGGGGAGGAGTTCGCGGTGGTCGCGGGCCATATCGATCCCGAGGCGCTGGAGGGGGAGGTCGGACGGCTCGAGGCGGAGATGCAGGCCCCCGGATTCTGGGACGACAGCGAGGCGGCCGCCACCACTTCGGCTGCCCATTCCCGGGCCCAGAAGAAGCTCAAGGCCTTTCGTTCGCTCGAGTCCGACGTCGGCGACCTGGCCGACATGGCCGAGATGGCCGAGTCCGACCCCGAGATGGCAGCGGAGCTGGCCGAGCAGCTCTCCTCGATAGAGGGTCGCCTTTCGGAGTTGGAGGAGGCTCGACTGTTCAGCGGGCCCTATGACGCCGGCGATGCGGTGGTCTCGGTCCACGCCGGGGCGGGCGGGACCGACTCCCAGGACTGGGCCGAAATGCTACTCCGGATGTACCTGCGCTGGGCCGAGAGCCGGGGATTCCAGGTGGAGATGAAGGAGGCCTCCGAGGGGGACGAGGCCGGCCTGAAATCGGCCACCTTCATCCTCAGGGGGGAGAACGCCTACGGTCTGGTCGCGGCAGAGCGCGGCGTGCACCGCCTCGTCCGGATCTCGCCGTTCGACTCCTCGTCCCGCCGGCACACCAGCTTCGCCCAGCTCGACGTCGCGCCGGTGGTCGATCAGAACGTCGACGTCGAGATCGACGATGTCGAAATCCGGGTGGATACCTATCGGGCGTCCGGGGCCGGCGGCCAGCACGTCAACAAGACCGACTCGGCAGTTCGGATCACCCACGAACCGTCAGGAATCGTCGTCCAGTGTCAGAACGAGCGGTCCCAGACCCAGAACAAGGCCGTCGCGATGGACATGCTCCGGGCCAAGCTGATCGAACTCGAGGAAAGGCCGCGGGCCGAGGTGGTCAACGCCGAGCGAGGCGAGGTCAAGGACGTCGCCTGGGGCTCCCAGATCCGGAGCTACGTGCTCCATCCGTACACAATGGTCAAGGACCACCGGACCGAGTTCGAGGTCGGCGACGCCCAGAGGGTGCTCGACGGCGACCTCAATCCCTTCATCCGCGAGTACCTCAACCGCACCGCCTGACCCACCCCTCCCGGCGCTTCCCTTCGGACCCGTCGGCCCAGGTGATCCACTGACCGCGTTGAGTCAGGGGGCCGGGCAACTCCTCCCCATCAACCCCTATAGCGCGGGTCCTGGCAGCCGGGGGCGCACTCACCCTCGTCGTCCCCTCCTCGGTGAGCCGATCCTCAGCCCATCCATGAAGAGCCGTTAGTTGACCGTCCAGGGACCAACCCCTATAGCGCGGGTCCTGGCAGCCGGGGGCGCACTCACCCTCGTCGTCCCCTCCTCGGTGAGCACATCCCCCGTCTCCCTCCCGCGCATGGGGAGCCGTGGGGATGACGCCCAACCACCTCCTCGCGTTCACTCATCTGTCAGCTGACT
>JBJTBP010000029.1:0-31547 GCA_046091385.1 Solirubrobacterales bacterium
GATGGCCCACCGTGGTGCCCCCGCCCCCCGCCGCGGCCCGCGAGCGCCCCGCCCGGCCCGAACGGGGCCGGATCCCGGCCGCGGGGGATGCCCGACCGGGCCCGGCGGTGAGGCCGCCGTTCGTGAGCCTCGCCCCCGAAATCGCCTAGATGGCGATCCGCTGCTTCTACACCGATCTCGATGGCACGCTGCTCGGCAGGGGGGCATCGCTGTTCACCGATGTCGAGGGGAACTTCTCGCTGAGCCAGGCCCGGGCGCTTCAGGCCTGTGACCGGGCCGGGGTCGAAGTCGTGCTGATGTCGGGTCGCCGTCGGGCCCAGGTCCATGAGGACGCCCGTCTTATCGGCCAGCCGAGCTACATCTTCGAGGCCGGGTCCGGGGTTGTGGTGGACGGGGAGATCACCCTCCTGCTCGGCGACTTCGATGCCGATCCGTCGAAGACGGTGGTCGAGCAGGTGACCGAGAGGGGCGTGCCCGAACTCCTCTTCGAGCGCTACGAAGGAAGGCTCGAGTTCCATGAGCCCTGGCACCTCGACCGCGAGACTTCCCATCTGTTCAGGGGCGAGGTGGACACCGAGGAGGTCAATGCATTCCTCGGGGAGTCCGGGCACGGGGATCTGCGCCTGCTCGACAACGGGGCGATCGGCCACCGGATGCCCGGGATCGAGTATTCCCACGCCTACCACCTCGTTCCGAAGGCCGTCTCGAAGGCGGCGGGGGTCGAGGCCCACGCCCGGATCATGGGCTATGACCGGGAGCAGACTGTCGCGGTTGGCGACTCGCTCGAGGACCTCGACGTCGCCCGGGTGGTCGGCCAGTTCTTTCTTGTCGCCAACGGTCCGGAGCGGGACCCCGGGATCCGCGAGGCCCTTCCCCGGTTCGACAACGTCACGGTCACCGAGGGCCGCGCGGGCGAGGGGTTCTACGAAGCCGTGGTCGGCAGCCTGATGACGGACGGCGCCTGACCCTCGCGGAGGGCGAACCTTCCACTAGGTTGGGTCGCCGTGGAGACGACCAACTACGAGAAGTTCCAGACCGGTAACCCGGTCGTCAGGCGACTCTTCGAACGTTTCTTCGAGACGGTCGGGAAGATGGTTCGGGAGAGCTCCCCCAACACGGTGCTCGATGCCGGCTGTGGCGAGGGCGAGACGATCGAGCGGCTAGGCGACCTGCTGCCCCATCCGGTCACCGGGGTCGACCTCAACCCCGACTCGGTCGCCTTTGCCGTCGAACGCCTTCCTGGGGACAGGTTCGACACGGCCGACCTGCTGAACCTTCCTTTCGGTGATGATTCATTCGACCTGGTCCTCTGCCTCGAGGTGCTCGAGCACATTCCCGACCCCAGGCCGGCTTTGGCGGAGTTGGCCCGGGTCTCCTCCCGCGAGCTGATCCTCTCGGTCCCGCACGAGCCCTGGTTCAGGCTCGGCAGCCTCGCCCGGGGGAAGTACGTGTCGGGACTGGGCAACCATCCCGAACACGTCAACCACTGGAACTCCCGGACCTTCCGGAGCGTCCTCTCGACTGCGGTAGACCCGGTCGAGGTGACCACCTCGCTTCCCTGGGTCGTCGCCCGCTGCCGGGTAAGAGGCGCCTGAGGCCCCTTTCGGCCGCTCAGGCGACCGAAGCGATCCGGCCGACGCCCTCGTCGATCAGCTCGGGCGGGACCGAGGCGAAGGAGAACCGGAGCAGGTTCCAGCCTCCGTCGAGCATGAAGTCGGTACCGGGGATGAACGGTGCCCCGGCCTCCTTCGAGCGCTCGGACAAGGCGACCGTGTCGGCTCCTTCACCGAGGTCCGCCCAGAGGAAGTAGCCGCCGCCCGGGACTTCGAACCGGGCATCGGGGAGGTGGTTCCCCAGAGCCTCGACCAGCGCGTCCCGCCGTTCCGCGAGCCGCTCCCTGACCTCGACCAGGTTCTCCTCGTAGGCCCCCGACTCGTACAGCTGGAGGACGAGGCTTCCCGACAGCATGTTCGGCGAGATGTAGTTCTCGTTCGCCGTCTTGGCCAGCCTGGCGATCGTTGCCTCGGGACCGGCCAGGTACCCGGCTCGGATCCCGGGACTGACGGTGTTCGAGTACGAGGAGGAGTGGATCACCCGATCGGCCTCGTCCATCGAGAGCATGGTCGGCGGAGGCGGGTCCCCGAAGTAGACCTCCCGGTACGGGTCGTCCTCGAAGATCGTGAAGCCATGCTCCGCAGCCAGCTCGACCAGCCGTCGACGCTTCTCCTCCGAGAGGGTGCAGCCCGCCGGATTGTGGAAGTTGGGGATCACGTGGACCAGTTCGATCGGACCGGCCTCGAGCGCCCTCTCGAGGGCGTCCACGTCCAGCCCGTCGGACTCGAGCGGGATCGGTACGAACTCGGCCCCGAGCTGTTCGAGCAGCAGCAGGGTCCTGTCGTAGGAGGGCTGCTCGACCGCGACCCGGGTCCCGGGGGAGACCAGGTGCCTGAAGACCATCGCCCCACCCTCGAGCGAGCCGTTGGTGACCATCACGCCCCCGGCCGGTATGCCGTGGGTCTCGGCGATCCGTTCACAGAGGCCCGGATGCCCGATCCCGACCCCGTAGGAGAGGGCCGTTTTCCAGTCGTCCTCGAGGGCTTTGGCCGTTGCCCCACGGATCGCCTCGACCGGGATCAGGTCGGGGCTGGGTGCTCCTCGGGCGAAGCTGATCGTCTCGGCCACGTTCTCCTCGGGTCTTCTGGTTCAGGGCCTGCCGGGCGATGCCGGAGCCACGGACCTGGCTTGGTCCAAGGGCCTCGGAGGGCCCTCCGGGAAGGGCGATGATACCGCGGGGGAGGGGGCCGGCCGGTACCGGCAGACGGTCAGATCGGCCAGGGTTCCGGCCGATCCACCCGCGACCGAGAGGAACCATCTCTTCCGCCCGTCGTCGCGGGGAAGGCGGATGGTGGCCGCCCTCCCGGCACCGAGCGGACCGACCGGGACCGTTGCTGCCTCCCCGTACCGGCCGAGCAGGAGTTCGAGCGGCCTCTGCGCGTAGAGGATCGCCCCCCGTACCGGGAGCAGCACCCGACCGCCATCGGCAAGCAGTGGGCCCGAAGCGGGGCGGCAGCGCCAGGCGATAACGCCCTTCGGCACGGGCCTCACCTTCAGCCTGAGCGACCCAGCGAGGAAGGCGTCGACCGTTTCGCCCCATTCGGAGTCCTCCCCTGCGAGGTCGACCTCGGTGAAGCCGAGGTAACCGAATTGGGAGCCGTCCTCCGGGTCGAAGCTCTTTCGGATCGCATCCCGTGGCTGGTCGGCGACCTTCGGCGGCTCCTCGGTCGATGCCAGCAAGGTCACCCCGAGTACCTCGGCCCGGGCCTTGCCGGCGAGCGATTCCCTGTTACGGGAGGTGGCCAGGATTCCGATCGCGCCGACCAGGGAGAGGATGGTCACCAGCCAGACTGCGCCGAGCTTGACCCTGTCCCACTCGACCCGTCGGACCAGCTCCAGCCCGATCAGGACCACCGCCAGTACCCCGGGGTAGAGGTAGCGGTCCTCGCCCGGACCGGGCCTCGCCTCGAACGTGCCCCAGACGAGGGTCTGGGAGGCAAACAGTGCGAGGGCGATCGCCCCGACCACCACCAGGCCGGTCCCGGCCTTTCCGCGGGCGACGACCACCGCCCCGTAGCCGAGGAAGACGACTGCCAGCGAGGCTGCAGCGAAGGTCGCGGCTCCATCTTCGGTCGCCACTCCTGAGAAGTCGAAGTCGAGCCCGAACAGGGCCGCCAGCGAGCCGCCGATCGACTGGAAGGTCCAGGCCGGGAGCAGGAGGAGGTTGACGAAATCGGGGCCGGTGTCCTCTATCTCGGTGCTCGCGCTCGCCACCGTGAGCCTCCAGATCGCGTAGGCGATCAGGGGCAGCCCGGCGACCCAGACCCTCCTCCGGTCGCGGCCGAGCAGCGCGGCGATCAGGACCCCGATCGCGAAGGCGACCGCGACCGTGTAGGTCACCATCCCGAGTACGAGCAGGACAAAGGCGGCGATATCCCCGAGGCCCGTCCTCCGGTCGAATGCGTAGAGCGCACCGACCCCGCAGGCGAGGGCAAAGACGATCGTGAAGCCGTTGCCTGCCAGGTAGTGGAGGATGTCCTGGGGGAAGATCGTCAGCAGCAGGCAGGGGGCCACGGCCACCCAGGCCGGAACCCGCTCCTTCGCCCAGAGGAAGAGGAACCAGGCCAGCAGGAAGATCGCCAGGAGGGTCATGGCCTGGAAGGCGAAGTACTCGCCGGTACCGAAGACGTCGAGTACCGCACGGTAGGCGAGCAGCGGAATCGGTACCAAGTGCCCTACGTAGGGCTCGAACAGCTCCGATGGCTCGAGCTTGCCGACCAGGGAGACGATCGAGAGCTCGTCCCCGGAGAAGTAGGCCCGCCGACCGAACCCGAACACGAGGATCGCCGAGAGCGCCATCCCGGCCAGGAGTACCCCGGTTGGGGTTGGCCTCCAGGAGCGGCCGGCTCCGGCCGACCGGGATCCGCTCGCCCCGGTTTCGACCGCTCCGCTCAGCTGAAGTCGCAGATCTCGAGGTCGGCCAGGGAGCCGGATCCCTCCGGCGTGGCCTGGATGAACCAGTCGGTCGTGCCGCCGTCGTCGGGTAGCCAGAGCTTGCGGACCGCCCCGGGTGCCATCGGTCCGAGTTCGACCGATGCCCAGCCGCCGTACCGTCCGAGGGTCAGGTCCAGTTCACCGTTGGCCCGGAGCACCGCACCGGACCCCGGCAGCCTGAGCTTGGTCGAGTAGGGCGCGAACCGGCCGGGCTCGGCGGGGCGACAGCCCGTCGGGACCGTTCCGGGACGAGGTGGGTTCAGCCCGAGCTGGAGCGATTCGGCAAGGAAGTCGTCGACCCGCTTGCCGACCCAGCCGGGTTGCGAGGCGAGGCCCTTCTCGGAGAAGCCGAGGTTGCCGTAGGTGGCGGCCTTGGCGGGGTCGAACTCGCTCCTGATCCGGTCCCTGGGCTGCTCGGTCGGCGGCAGCGGCTCCTTGGTCGAGCTGGCGAGGATCTGGACCGCGGTGATCTCCGCCTTGGCCCCGAGCTCGACCGTCTCGAGCCACTCGGTGTTCCTGGTGAGGATGCCGATGCTGATCAGAAGGCTCGCAGCTGCGACGACCCAGAGTCCGGAGAAGGCGGCCCTCGTCCAGCCGAGTCCCCGGGCGGCTTCGAAGGCGACCATCACGACCAGGACTGCACCCGGGAGCAGGTACCTGGGAGCCCCGGGGTCCCGCGCATCGAGTGTGCCCCAGACCAGGACCTGGGAGGCGAACAGGGCCAGCAGCGCTGCTCCGACCACCCAGAACCCGACCGGCATCCGGCCGAACCTCGCCCGCCAGGCGAGGCCCAGCAGCGCGGCTACCGCGAAGGCCGGCCCGACCAGCCGGCCCTGCTCGCTGGCCGGCCCCCCGGCAACATTGGAGAAGTCGAACCCGAGGCCGGTCAGCGCCGCCAGCACCGCACCGAGCGACTGGAAGGTCCAGGCCGGGAGCAGAAAGAGGTTGGCCCAGTCGGTGCTCCCGGTCTCGCTCTCGACCCCGCCGCTGGCGGCGAGCACGCGCCAGATCGCGTAAGCGACGAGTGGGATAGCCGGGACCCAGGCCCGGTGCCGGTCCTCGCTCCGGAAGATCGCGATGGCGAGCAGGCCGAACGCGAAGGGGACGGCCACCGTGTAGGTGCAGATCCCGAGGATGAGGAAGGCGAAGGCCCACCAGTCCCCGGACCGGCTGCCCCGGTCCCAGGCGAGCAGGGCGGCGATCCCGAAGGCCAGGGCGAGCGAGATCGCTATCCCGTTGCCGGTCAGGTAATGGAGGTGGTCGACCGGGAAGACGAGAAGGACCAGGCAGGGGGCGAGGGCGACGAAGTCCGGCACCCGCTTCCGGAGGAAGGCGAACAGCAGCCCGACCATCAGGAAGAGCGAGGCGAGGGTCAGCAGCTGGAAGACGGCGTAGCCGGGGATCCCGATCAGCTCGAGGACGATCCAGTAGATCAGCTTCGGTATCGCGATCAGGTGGCCGACGTAGGGGTCGAAGGCTTCTCCGAGGCTGAAGTTGGCGCTGAGCGAGATCCAGGAGTACTCGTCGACCGTGAAGGAGGCGTGACTGCCGAGGGTCAGGGCGAGGATCGCCGAGACCACCATCCCGACCGCGAGCACCAGCCGGGCGGGGCCCGGTCGGGTCGAGCCCGTGCGGGCCCGTTCGATCAGGTCGTCTGCCCGGCTCGCTTCCATTCCGGGTCGCCCCTAACCGCCGAGTACCTCTACCGCGATCGTCGCCGTCTCGGTCGGACTCTTGCCGACCCGGATTCCCTTGGCCTCGAGGGCATCCTTCTTCGCCTGGGCGGTCCCCGAGGAGCCGGAGATGATCGCCCCGGCGTGGCCCATCTGCTTGCCGGGCGGGGCGGTGAAGCCGGCGATGTAGGCGACCACTGGCTTGGAGACGTTCTCGGCGATGTACTCGGCCGCCCGCTCCTCCGCGTCGCCACCGATCTCCCCGACCATCACGATCATCTCGGTCTCGGGGTCTTGCTCGAAAAGGGCCAGCACGTCGACGAAGTCTGATCCGACCACCGGATCCCCTCCGATCCCGACGATCGACGAGTTGCCGGCGCCGGCCTGGCCCAGCTCATTCCCGATCTGGTAAGTCAGGGTCCCCGACTTCGAGACGACTCCGATCCGGCCGGCCTCGAAGAACTCGGCGGGGATGATCCCGACGTTCGCCTTGCCGGGGGAGAGCACCCCGGGACAGTTCGGCCCGATCAGGCGGACCCCGGCGTCACGGGCCTTCCAGTAGGTGTCGAGCATGTCCATCACCGGCACCCCTTCGGTAATCGCGATCACCGTGCCGATTCCGGCATCGACCGCTTCGTCCACCGCACCGGCCGCGAACGGCGGTGGCACGAAGATCATCGAGGTTTTGGCGCCGGTCTCGGAGACGGCTTCGGCAACCGTGTCGAAGACCGGTATCCCCTCGACCTCCTGGCCGCCCTTTCCTGGGGTCACCCCGGCCACGACCTCGGTTCCCTGGTCGCGGTTCCTGAGCCCATGGAAGCTCCCCTCACGGCCGGTGAGCCCGGCCACCACGAGGCGGGTGTCCTGGTCGACGATGATGCTCACTCGCCGGAACCGCCCGCCAGCTCGACGACCTTCTCGGCGGCACCGAGCATCGTCTTCTCGTAATGGAGGTTGTCGATCCCCGACTCACCGAGCAGGGCAAGGCCCTCGTCGGAGTTGGTCCCGTCCAGCCGGACGACCATCGGCAGGTCGATTCCGGTTCGCTGGGTCGCCTCGATGATTCCGCGGGCGACCTCGTCGCCACGGGTGATCCCGCCGAAGATGTTGAACAGGACTGCCTTGACCTTGGGGTCGGAGGTGATCACCTCGAGTGCGTCCATGATTCCTTCGGCCCTGGCGCCGCCACCCGCATCGAGGAAGTTGGCCGGGCTACCACCGGCCTGGGCGACCACGTCGAGGGTCGACATGCAGAGGCCGGCCCCGTTTCCGAAGATCCCGATGTCGCCGTCGAGCTTGACGTAAGTGAGGCCCTTCTTCCGGGCCATCTCTTCCTGGGGGTCGCCACCCAAGTCGTCGGCCAGGTCGGCCAGGTCGGGATGGCGGAAGAGCGAGTTGCCGTCGATCGTCACTTTGGCGTCGAGAGCGACCACCTTCCCATCGGCGATCACTGCAAGCGGGTTCAGCTCGATCAGGGTCGCGTCCTCGGCCTTCGCGATCTCGACCAGGGAGATCAGGATCGCGGCCACCTGGTCGGCGGTTTCCTTCGGGATGCCGGCCCTGCGTGCCACCTCCACGGCTTCGTCCTGAGTCAGGCCCTTCTCGGGGTCGACGTGGTGGCGGACCAGGGCGTCCGGATCCGACTCGGCGATCGCCTCGACGTCCATCCCGCCGGTCGCCGAGAGCATCACCAGGAGCTTCTTGGCCGCCCGGTCGAGGATCACCGAGGCGTAGTACTCGGCCTCGATATCCGAACCCTCCTCGATCCAGAGTTCCCCGACGGTGAAGGGGCCCTCGCCATGGGGTCCGGTGATCTCCATCCCGATGATCGCCTCGGCATGGGCCGCTGCCTCCTCGGCGTTGGAGGCGATCTTGATCCCGCCGGCCTTGCCCCTTCCACCGATCAGGACCTGGGCCTTGACCGCCACCGGATATCCGATCTGATCGGCAGCCTCGACCGCGGATTCGGCATCCGGAGCGTGCTTTCCGGCCGGGACCGGAAGGCCATGCTTCGAGAAGAGCTCTTTTCCCTGGTATTCGAGGAGGTCCATTGCCGGGCACCACGGGGGGACGGGCGGCGCCGAACCGTCAGCCTACCGTCATAATGGGGAGTCCGGCATGCCGCTTCCGAGCCTCAAGACGATCGAGTGGGTGACCACTGACTGCTACGGAACCCTTATCGACTGGGAAAAAGGGATCTCTGAGGCCTGCCTGAAGGAGGCCGAGAAGGACGGGTTCAGCTTCGACCCCGATCCCTTCATGAATCGTTTCTTCGAGGTCCAGGCCGAGATCATGGCTGGCTCTTATGAGCTCTACGCCGAGGTCCTGAGGAGGGCCGTGATCAAGGTAGGCGAGGAGATCGGCTGGGAGATCGAACCCTCGCGGGCCCAGTTCCTGCCCGACAGCGTCGCCTACTGGCTCCCGTTCCGCGAATCGAATGCCGCGATGGACCGGCTGGCCAAGAAGTACGACATCGGGATCGTCTCGAACATCGACGACAAGATGCTCGGGATCTCCCGTCGCCACCTCCGTACCGACCTCGACCTGGTGGTCACCGCCCAGCAGGTTCGGAGCTACAAGCCCGACCCGACCCACTTCAAGGAGTGCGCCCGCCGGATCGGCGGCAAGAAGGGCTGGCTCCACATCGGCTCCGACTACGAGACCGACGTCGCACCCCTGATCAAGATGAAGGTGCCGGTGATCTGGGTAAACCGCCACAAGGAAAAGCTCGATGGCCGCAAGCGCCCGTCGCTCGAGGTCAAGAACTTCCGTGAGGCGGTAAAGAAGCTGGGCGCCGGCGGCTGAGCGGCCGACGGCCTGCCCTGCGGGTCACTCCACCGGTTCTATCTCCAGCGTCATGCAGATGTCGGGTGTCTCGCCCCACCGGTCCGGCAGGTGGCTGGCCCGGAACCCGATCGATTCGTAGAGCTTGATCGCAGCCTCGTTGGCCGCGTTCGACTCGAGCTGGATCCGCCCACAGCCTCGTTGGCCAGCCCGCCTGACGGCCGCCTCGGTCAGCAGTCGGCCGACCCCGTCCCCCCGGGCTTCCTCGAGGACGAAGACATCTTCGAGCCAGGCGTCCTCCGACCCGGTCCAGACCGAGGGCCTGTAGCGGACCTGGGCCAGCCCGACCTCGGGTTCGCCGGCGAGCAGGTATTCGGTGCCGGGATCGGCGAGAAGGGTCGAGACGGCCTCCCCGATCCCCTCCTCGGTGGGCGTGGCCCTGTCGAGGTAGTCGCGAAAGGCCGCGATCAGCCCGGTGACGGCATCGGCATCGGACGGCCCTGCGACCCGGATTGGGACCTCTGGACCCACTCAGCGATGCCCTTTGGATTCGCGGTTTGGGCCGATACTCTGAGCCAGTTGGCGGGTTTCAACGCCAGAGGCAGGGGCGATCGATATCGCCCGATCCAGCCCGGAGCCTCGAAGGGTCGCGGATGGGCGGCCCCCCCGGAAACCCTGCAAAGTGAAAATCCCCGCAATGGACATCGTCGGGAATCTACCCATCCGGCGAACGAGTGACGTAAAGGACCAAGCAACGAGTGATTGGTGAGACTTTCATCCGACGGCCGCTGATCAGGGCGATTGGGCTACTCCTGCTGGGGCTGGTGCTGGCCCTGCTCTCGGCCTTTCGCCCGGAGGGCGCCTCGGCCTCCACCCGGCCGAACTTCGTCCTGATTCAGCTCGACGATTTCGCCAACCTCCACCTCGACGGGACCTGGGTGGACTCGACCGGCCAGGTCAGGCCGAACATGCCCCTGACCT
The DNA here is from genome assembly GCA_046091385.1 of Solirubrobacterales bacterium. Classification (GTDB taxonomy): domain Bacteria; phylum Actinomycetota; class Thermoleophilia; order Solirubrobacterales; family 70-9; genus 67-14. Next base: position 9,987 of record JBJTBP010000029.1, read on the forward strand.
CCGAGGCGATGCTGAGCAACGGGATCCGCTTCACCCGCTACCTGACCCCGAACCCGATCTGTGCTCCGTCGCGGGCGTCGCTCCTCTCGGGACAGTACGCCGACAACAACGGCGTGCTTGCCGTCGGCGGCCCGAACGGCGGCTGGGACGCCTTCCGCAACAATGAGATCCTCGACCGGAACCTGGCCGTCTGGTTGAGGAACGGCGGCTACCGGACGATGCAGTTCGGCAAGTTCATGAACTTCTACATGGAGCCCGACGGCTATCCGACCCAGTATGTCCCGCCGGGGTGGGACATCTGGCAGGCCGACGGGAACGACGAGTCGACCCGGGAGTACTACGGCTACAGCCTGAACCTGAACGGCAGCATCGGTGGACCGTTCGGCGCGGCGAACTACGGCCCCGGGACGGTCAAGGACCCACCGGGCTGTCCGGAGCTGGGCCTGCCGGCCTGCAACTACCACACCGATGCCGTCGCGGCCCGGGCCTTACAGGCGATAACCGCCACCTCGCCCGACACACCTTTCTTCGCCCACATCGGGATACACACACCCCACGGCGATTCGCGCCCACCGATCGGCCCCGAGCCGGCGGCCCGCCATTACGACATCGCCGAAGCGAGCCCGCGGCCTACCCCGGTCGGGTACGACGAGGCCGACGTGAGTGACAAGCCGCCCTGGATCGAGAGCCTGCCGAGGATCAACACTCGGCAGTCGGCCTCGATCCGGGAGGAGTACGTCAAGTCGGTCGAGGCTCTTCAGTCGGTCGACCAGGCCGTCGCCAACCTGATCGGAACCCTCGCGGTCACCGGAAGGCTCTCGAACACGTACGTCTTCCTGTTCTCGGACAACGGCTTCTTCCACGGCGAGCACCGGGTGGTCCGCGGCAAGCGGTACCCGTACGAGCCTTCGGTCCGGGTGCCGATGCTGGTCAGGGGCCCGGGTATCTCGAAGGGCGCGAGGAGTGCCGAGCTGGTCGCCAATCAGGACATCGCCCCGACCGTGCTCTCGCTTGCCGGGCTGGGATCCCGAAGGAGTTTCGACGGTCGCTCGATGGCTCCCTTCTGGACCGATCCGACCAGGACCACCCGGAGGCCGATCATGCTTAGCGCATTCGGCGACTTGAGCCAGGGCACGGCCGACCCGCTCGAGGACGAGTTCTACCGGGGGATCAGGCTCGGTCCGTACAAGTACGTCCTCCACCGGACCGGGGACCGGGAGCTCTATGACCTGGCCCGGGACCCGGATGAGCTGAGGAACCTGGTCAAGGACCGCCGGTACCGCAAGGTCAAGGCGTACATGGCCCGACAGCTCGAGGAGTACCGCGACTGCGCCGGGCCGTCCTGCCGGGCCTGGGCGCCGAAGTGGCCCCGCCCGACCTCCTAGCGCCGACTATTCGATCGTGACCAGGGTGTCGCCGGGAGCGACCGCGTCACCGACCGAGATCGGCAGCGAGCTCACCTTCCCGCTTCGGTGGGCGGTGATCTCGTTCTCCATCTTCATCGCCTCGATCACGCAGATCAGGTCGCCCTCGGAAACCTCTGCACCTTCCTCGACCTCGACCTTGAAGATCGAGCCCTGGAGGGGAGAGGCCAGGTCGGCCGAGGACGAGCCTCCACTTCCACCCGCACGCTCCTTGCGCTTGGGGGGTGCGCCGGCGCCATTTGCCGGTCCGGCTGCAGCCACCACCGGCCCAGCCGCCTCACCGATGACGGTTACGTCGAAGCGGCGCCCCGAAACCTCGACCGTGTAATCACGGCTCACCTTCTCGAGGCCATCCTCGGACTCGCCAGTCGGTTCCTCGGGCGCCGGAGCAGTGGTCTTCAGCCACTCCTTGTCTTCGGTCAGATCGCGGCAGGTCTCGCCCTTCCGCCATTGATCGGTCGAGAGCAGGGCCTTGTGGAAGGGGATCAGGGTCGAGAGACCACCGACCCTGTACTCGTGGAGCGCCCTCAGCATTCGGTCTGTCGCCTTCTCGCGGTCGGTGTCCCAGACGATCAGCTTGGCGACCATCGGGTCGTACATCGGGGTCACTTCGGAGCCCGCCTCGACCCCGGAGTCGACCCTGACCCCCGGACCGGCCGGCTCCTCGTAGTAGGTGATCTGCCCCGGGGCGGGGGCGAAGTTCGCTTCGGCCTTCTCGGCGTTGATCCGGCATTCGATCGCGTGGCCCTTCAGCTCGACGTCCTCCTGGGAGATCGAGAGGGGCTCGCCCGCCGCGATCCTGATCTGCTCCCGGACGATGTCGAATCCGGTGACCATCTCGGTCACGCAGTGCTCGACCTGGACCCGGGTGTTCATCTCGAGGAAGAAGTAATCGTCACCCACCTGCATGCCCTCGATCGTCCCGGCCGAGTAGTAGCCGACGGCCTTGGCCGCGTCGGTCGCAATCTTCCCGATCCGCTCCCGCATCTCTTGATCGACGTGGGGGCCGGGGGCCTCCTCGATCAGCTTCTGGTGACGACGCTGAACCGAGCAGTCGCGCTCGCCGAGGTAGACCACGTTGCCCTGGGTGTCGGCCAGGACCTGAACCTCGACGTGTCGCGGGTCCTCGAGGTAGCGCTCGACGTAGACCCGGTCGTCGGAGAAGAACTTCTCGCCCTCGCGTGCCGCTCCTTCGAAGGCATCCTCGAGGTCATCCGGGGTCATCGCCACACGGAACCCTTTGCCACCACCGCCGCCGACCGCCTTGCAGGCGACCGGATACCCGGCCTCCTCGGCCTGGGCACGAGCTTCGGCCAGGTCCTTTGCCGGCTCCGTCGCGCCGGGGACGATCGGCACTCCGGCAGCGGCCATCAGGTCGCGGGCGCCGGTCTTCGAGCCCATCGCCTCGATCGCCGAGGGAGGTGGTCCGATGAAGGTGATCCCGGCTTCGTCGCAGGCTCGGGCGAAGTCGGCGTTCTCGGCGAGGAACCCATAGCCCGGGTGGATCGCCTGGGCGCCGCTCTCCTTGGCGGCACCGATGATCTTCTCGATCGAGAGGTAGCTTTCGGCCGGGACTGCCGGCCCGATCAGGTAGGCCTCATCGCACTCACGGACGTGGGGCGCGTCACGATCGGCCTCCGAGTAGACGGCGACCGAGGTGATGCCCATCTCACGGAGCGCCCTCGCTACCCGTATCGCGATCTCGCCGCGGTTTGCAATCAGGACCTTCTCGAACACGGCCGCGATTCTATTCCGGGAGGCACCTTTCCCGCACCCCGCCGCGGCCCTATCCTCGGTCGATGCCGGACCAGGCAGGCGAGATCACCAGGCAGGTGAAGGCAGAGGCCGATCCCGATTTCGCCCGGGAGCTTTCCCGCTTCTTCCAGACCGGTCCCGGGGGCTACGGGGAGGGTGACCGCTTCCTTGGGGTGAGGGCGGACCAGCTCGAGGCGATTGCCAGGCGTCACCGTGGGGCGGACCTCGGCACGGTGGCCGACCTGTTGGCGAGTCCTTTCCACGAGGTGAGGATGGTCGCGGCCAGGATCCTCCGGGATCGGTACCGCTCGGCGAACTCGGATCGGGAACGGATGGAGATCTACCGCTTCTACGAGGAGCACTCGGACCGGATCGACAGCTGGGACCTGGTCGATATCTCGGCACCATGGATCATCGGCGGTGAGCTGGTGGCCGGGAGGAGGTTCGGTGTCGTCTGCAGGCAGGCTCGGGCCCGGGACCTGTGGACCCGGCGGCGGGCGGTCGTGGCGACCCTGGGGCCGGTCCGCCAGGGCGACATCGAGCCGGCGGTCGAGGTCGGTGCGCTGGTGGTCGAAGACCACGACGACCTGATCCAGAAGGCGCTCGGCTGGGTCCTGCGGGAGGTGGGGAAGAGGGATCGCCCGGCGCTGGACCGCTTCCTCGAGAGTCACGGCACCCGGATGGGAAGGACGGCGGTCAGGTACGCGATCGAGCTCCATCCCGAGCCGGAACGTCGGCAGATCCTGATCGAGACCCGCGCAGGTCGATAAGGCGCCGCGTAGTCCGAAGTCCGGAACCGGCCCTGCGCCCAGTCAGGTCAGACCCGCGAGTTGGCCGGGGTCTCCGGGATCCTCGCCAAGAGGTACTCCCAGGCCATCTCAGTCACCTGCCAGACCCGTTCCATGTCCTCGGGGGAGTCTTCCATCACGTCGTCGGCGACCAGCCTGGTTGCGCTCTGGACCGCCCGCGTGTAGGGCAGCCAGTACTCGACCGGGTCCTCTCCGTATCGGTAGGCCAGCGCGGTTGCGAGCATCAGGGCGCCGGTCTCCCACCCGAGCCGCGGGATCGACCGAAGCGCCGGAACTGCCCGGAGCGCCGTCATCACCGCAAGGTGGTGGTCCGTGGCAAGGGCGCCCTCGACCACCAGCTCGACCGTCGTCTCGACCCAGTCCCTCAAGGGTGCATCGACCGCCAGGTCAATAGCCCGCTGGCCGAGGATCGCCGTCCTCAAGGCCTGGTCCCTGAGCGCAGCAGCACGAAGGAGGGCATCGATATCGTCGAAGTACTGGTAGAGGGTCGCGATGTTGACCCCGGCCTCACGGGCGATCGACCGGGTGTTGGCCGCCCTGATCCCCTCCCGGCCGACCACGTCGAGAGCCGAGTCGAGCAGGTTGGTAACGGTCTTTCGCCCCTTCTCGGTGGTCGGTCGGTGGCGGAGGGCGGGTTCGTAGACCGTGTCCATGGACAGCCCGGCGTCGGCGATGATCTCGGCTATCCGAGCTTCGAGATCGAGGAAGTCCTGTTCCGACCTTTCGACCACCAGGTCGGGATCGGGTCCCGGCCCTTCGGCCGCCCTCGACCTGAAGCGCATCTTCCTCGTACTCGCCATCAAGGGCGAGTCTAGAGAGGGTTTGGGGAGCGTTCCGGACTCTCCGGAGAACCTGCGTACCGTGCGGAAAACCGGGCTATCGGAAAGATATTCAAGCGATTGTTTGGTACCTTGGCAGCCTCGTTCAGGATTCCCCTGATTCCTGGACTTGTCGGGCGAAGACCCCAAGGCGATTGGGACTCCGTCCTCCCGAGAAGGGACCCGGGTCTCCCCCAAGGGCCCGGGTCCCACTCGGGGAACCTCCCGGCAGACCGGCTCGGGTCAGTTGCCATATCCTCGCCCGGTGATCGAGCTCCAGAGCCACTCGACCGTCTCCGACGGCCAGCTTCCTCCGTCCGGGGTGGTCGAGGAGGCGGCCAAGGCAGGGGTGTCGGTCCTCGCCCTGACCGACCACGACGCGGTCGCCGGGGTTCCCGAGGCGATCGAGGCCGGTGACCGACTGGGGGACGAGGACGTCCCGGCGATCGAGATGTCGGCCGCCAACGAGATGGTCGATGACCTCCACGTCTGCGGCTACTGGGTCGACCCCGAAGTGATCGAGCCCGCCTGCAAGAGGGCCCAGGACGGACGTCGGGAGCGGGCCGCCCGGATCATCGAGAACCTCCAGGGCTTCGGCTTCGACGTGACCCTCGAGGATGCGATCAGGGAGGCCGGGGATGCCGATGCGATCGGTCGACCCCACATCGCCAGGGCCGCCGGTGCGACCGGGGACCTGGGGCCGTTCTTCGAGGAGTACCTGGTGCCGGGGGCCAAGGCCTTCGTCGCCCGTGAGTGGCCCAGCCCGGCGGAGGCTTCTGCCCTGATCCGCGAAGCCGGGGGCGTTCCGGTGATCGCCCACCCCTACTGGGACATCAAGGATCCGGACGAGGTCGAGAAGCTGATCCGCTCGCTCGACCTGGGCGGGATCGAGGTCTTCTACCCCGCCCACGACGAGCGCCAGACCGCCCACCTGCTCGAACTTGCCCGGGCGTTGGGAATCGCCGCTACCGGCGCATCGGACTTCCACGGCCCGACCCACCGGACCTTCTCCAGGCTCGGGGCTTACGACACCTACGGACTCGGCGAGCCGGAAGTCCCGGCCAGGCCCTGAACCTTCGGTCCCCCCGGGACCGCGACCTTCACCCGCCGGATCCGGATCGAGCGAAAGCCGGCCTGGTCGAACACCGTTACTTTGACCCGGTTGACCCCGGGTTTGGTCAGCCGGGCCCTGACCGAGGCCCCCTCGAGTCGCCGGTTGCCGGGGAACTGCCAGGTAATCCGGCCGACCCCCATCGCGTCGGTGGCGGTGACCGAGAAGCGGCCGGTGGCTCCCCGACGCATCAGCTTCGGCATCGAGAGCCTGGTGATCACCGGCAGGGTGCCGCTGTCCCAGCCGCCGACCACCAACTGCTGTCTGCCCGGGGTTACCTCACGGGCCAAGGTGAGCAAGATGTCGCCCTGGGCGGTCCGGCTGGCCGCGCCGCCACTCGTATTGGTGGTGCCGGCCAGGCGTCGCGGAACCGAGAAGGCACCTGCCCCGGGCTTGCGGAAGGCGATGTAGAACCCGGTATCGCTCCGGGTGACGATCGCCTCGGCCCCGTTTGGGAATACCTGGAGCCCGTTCCCGACCGGGACGGCTCCGGTGCCCTCGGTCGGGATCGGGATCGGGGGCCGGAGGGATCCGTCGGGGTCCCGGACCCGGACCCACCAGGTCGTGCCGGTCGGACCTCCGGTGATCGAGGTCAGGAAGTGGAGGCGACCCCACTGGTCGGCTGCGGGCATCGAGGCCGTATCTTCGGCCAGCTCGGTTTGGGTGAACGAGCTTCCCGCCCCGGCCGCCCGGGTGAAAATGAGTGCCCCCTCGTTCGAATCGGCGGTTATCGCGACGATTCCGCTGGGCAGGACGGCCAGACCAGTCGGCTCCAGGGTCGAAGGCGCCGTTGCCGATCCGACGTCCTCGGTCTCGGTGAAGGATCCACCCGGTCCGTAGACCCTGGCCTCGATCCGTTGCTCGGAAGGAGAGGCCTGGGGGGTGTAGCCGAAGGCGGCGACCCCGGTCCCGTCGGCGCCCCAGGCCGACAGGGGCGTGACCGATGGGCTTGAAGAGTCGGGGGTCACCTGGGTGGTGAGGGAGATCCGTGAGGACATCTGACCCAGGCCGACGGCTCCTGACCAGGCCGGAGATGCGCCCGACCCGGCTCGGCAGGCAGCGAGGGTCCGGTCGGCCCCCGAGACCGCGATTGCGACCGGACCCGTACAGGCTCCGACCTGGCTTACCCCCTCGGCTGGGCCTCCCGAGGCCCGGATCGTCTGCTCGGTACCAGCTGCCGAGTACCAACCGACCAGGGCAGTACCCCTGGAGCCGAAACCGACCACCGGTGGATCGAGGGCCGGGATCGTGGAGAGTTCCTCGAAGGGTGAGAACGGAGCCCCACCGGTCCGGGCTACGAGGCCCGGGAGTGGCAGACCGCCTTCAGTCCGGCGCAGGTAGGAGACGATCTGCTCACCGGTCGGGGAGATCGAAGGAGCTGGGCGGATGATCCCACTTGCTTCGTCGACGATTATCGGAGTAGCGGGATTGGCCGTCGCCCCACCGACCGGGCCGATCGATGACCCGACCACCAGTCCCATCGCGAACAGGGCAGCGGTCCCCATCCGGCGGGCGCCCAGCATGGCTGTCCTCATGCCTTTGGCATTCCTTTCCATCGGCATACCTCTACCCAAACCCGCCGAAAGGCCCTTCGGAGCGGGAACCCCGGAAGACCTCTGTACCGCTAACCCTTCGGCGCCAGCAGGCCCTTTTCCTCCAGGTAGGCGATCAGCTTCGCGGCCGACTCCTCGGGCTCCTCTTCCTCGGTCTTCAGGACGAGCTCGGGGTCGAGCGGCTCCTCGTACGGGTCGGAGACCCCGGTGAACTCCTTGATCTCCCCGGCAAAGGCCTTCTCGTAGAGGCCCTTGACGTCCCGCTCGGCGCAGGCGTCGACCGAGGCTTCGATGTACACCTCGATGAACCGGTCGCCCATCATCTCGCGGGCTTCGTCACGGATCTCCCGGTAGGGGGAGATCGCGGCAGTGATCACCGGCACGCCGTTCCTGGAGAGCAGGTCGGCGACGAAGGCGATCCTCCGGATGTTCGTATCGCGGTCCTCCTTCGAGAAGCCGAGCCCTTTCGAGAGGTTCTCCCGGACGACGTCGCCGTCGAGGATCTCGAGCTTCGATCCACGGTCCGTCAGCTCTTCGGCCACGATGTGGGAAATGGTCGTCTTGCCGGCTCCGGAGAGCCCGGTGAACCAGAGTGTGTAGCCCTGCTGTTCGGCCATCTTCAGTCTTTCCTGCCTTTCGTCTCGTTCAGTCTGCGTTGTCTTCTTCGCGGTAGGCGTCGATCAGGATCTGCGCCACCTCGGGTCGGGAGAACTCGGGCGGGGGCATCTCGCCGTTGCCCAGCATCTCCCTGACCTTCGTCCCCGAGAGGAAGAGGTGGGATTCCGAATCGTGCGGGCAGGTCTTGCCCGAGGCCAGCCCCTCGCACTCGTTGCACCAGAAGGTGTGCTCGAACATCAGCGGCTCGATCCCCAGCTCGTCGATGTCGATGTCGTCGAAGATCAGCTGGGCGTCGTAGGTGCCGTAGTAGTCACCCGCCCCGGCGTGGTCGCGACCGACGATGAAGTGGGTCGCCCCGTAGTTCCTGCGGATGATCGCGTGGAGGACGGCCTCGCGCGGCCCTGCGTAATGCATCTTGGCCGGTTTGACCCCGAGGATCACCCGGTCTTCCGGGTAGTAGTCCTCCATCAGGACCTCGTAGCACTTCATCCGCACATCGGCCGGGATGTCGCCCGGCTTCGTCTTGCCGATCAGCGGATGGATGAACAGCCCGTCACAGGTCTCGAGCGCCGCCTTGGTCAGGTACTCGTGGGCCCGGTGGATCGGGTTCCGGGTCTGGAAGGCGACGATCTTCTTCCAGCCGCGGTCGGCGAAGGCCTTCTTCGACTCCTCCGGGGTGAGGTAGCGCCGCATGAAGGCCTCCTCGTGGTCCGGCAGGTCGTCGACCTCGATCGGCCCGGCGATGCACCGGTTCCCCTCCTCGTAGATCGCGGCGACGCCGGGATGCTCGGAGTCGGTCGTGCCGTAGACCTGCTCGGCCTCGACCTTTACGTCCCGGTCGAAGATTTCGTTGACGGTGATCCGGCCGAGGTGCTTACCCTCGTCCGAGGAGAGCTCGACCACGTCCCCGACCTCGCACTCGAAGTCGGTCGCCAGGGTGATCGGGATCGGCCAGTACTCGCCGTCGGAGGTCCTCATCTGGCCGCATACGTTTCGCCAGTCTTCCGACCCCTGGAAACCGGTCAGCGGGGCAAAGCCACCGATCCCGATCATCTCGAAGTCGGCCGTCTGCCTCTCGCTCAGTTGAAGTCTTTTCTCGCTCATCTCGTCGTTTCGTTTCCTTCCGGCATTCCGGTCGTTGCCCGGCGCCTGGTTTCTCTGTTCTCCTGCTTCCCCAAGAACCGGCCGCCGGGACCGGGGGAATGTAGAGCAACGGACCGCCTCGCGGCCGCTTCCGTCAGCCCTGCCCTAGTTGATCCCGCACTCCACCTTGCCGAGTCCGAACCACCGGCCGTCACGGGCCGACTGCCCGGGATGGACCGGCACCGTGCAATGGGTGCAGCCGATCGAGGGGTAGCCCTGGTCGTGGAGCGGGTTGTAGGGGATCCCGTGGGAGTTCAAGTGGGTCCAGACGTCCCGTTCGGTCCAGTCGGCCAGGGGGTTGAGCTTCCAGAGCCCGAACCGGGCGTCCCAGGTGAACTTGGGCGCGCCGGCCCTGGTCTGGGAGTCCTGCCTGCGGATTCCCGACACCCAGCACTCGACCTCCGAGAGGGCCCGCTTCATCGGCTCGACCTTGCGGATCGCGCAGCAGGCGTCGGGGTCGCTCTTCCAGAGCTTGTCGCCGTAGAGCCTCGCCTGTTCGTCCAGCGGGATCGAGTCGTAGCGCTCGAACTCGACCCCGAACCGCTCGGCCAGGCGGTCGCGGGTCGCGTAGGTCTCGGGAAAGAGGACGTCAGTGTCGAGGTAGAAGAAGCGGGCGCTCGGGTTTATCTCGGTCGCCAGGTGGAGGATGATCGAGCTCGTCTTCTGGAATGAGCAGGCGAAGTAGAGGTCCTCGCCGAACTCTTCGAACCCCCAGGAGATCACCCCCGAGGCATCCATCGGCTCGAGCTTGGCCGCGACTTCCTCGGCGTCGAAGCGCTCGGGGGAGCGGAGCGCCTCCCTCGAGGCCTGGCTTGCCACCGGTTCCATCGCCCTAGCCTGCCCTCATCCGGGTTGGTTCAGCGCAGGGAGGAGCAGGCCGCCGCTCCTGTGGGAGACGCGACACATCGAAATGGCACCCTCGCTGGGGGAAAGGTCGGAACACGCGACCTCCCAAGATACCCTGCCGGGCCTTCAGGTAGGGCCAGAAACGGCGTTCGGACCCCGCTTTTCAGGCCCGATCACGCTTCCGGGGCCGCTCAGTTGACTTCTTTGCCCTCGATAAGGAAGGCGACCCGCACGTGGGCCCGATATTCGTCCAGGTTTTCGCCCCGGATCCCGGTCGAGACGATGTCGACCGCCCGGATGTTCCGGATCGAGTCCTGGGCCTGTTTAAGGGCCTGCTGAGCGGCATCGTCGGTCGAAATCCTGGAACTGCCGACCAGCTCGATGATCTTCACCACTGTCATCCCTCGCTCCTCTCCTTTGGGCGTTGCATTCTGCCGGACCGGGGTAGGGGCTGCTCAGCCGAACCCCGGCGGATCGCCCGGCCCGAACTCCTCCTTCGCCGAGACCCCGTCGATCAAGGCCTGGCGGAGCCAGGGGTCCATCTTCGGTGGGCCGGATGGGACCAAGGCAGGGGTCGTCTCAGCGAGGAACCTCTCCAGGGCGGCCGCGATCGCAGCGCCCTCTTCCTCGGAAGGGGGACCGCCGTTTCCAGTTCGGATCTCCACGGGCCTGCCCCTTACAGCGGGATGTTGCCGTGCTTTCGCTTCGGCTGGGGGACCCGCTTGGTCTTGAGTGTCCGGAGTGCCTGGATCAGCTTCGGCCTGGTTTCGCGGGGCTCGATCACGTCGTCGATGTAGCCGCGCTCGGCCGCCGAGTACGGGTTGGCGAAGTGGGCCTTGTAGTCCTCGATCAATGCCTCGCGACGATCCTCCGGGGTGGGCGAGTCGGCGATGTCCTTGCGGTAGATGATGTTGACCGCGCCTTCCGGCCCCATCACGGCAACCTCGGCGGTCGGCCAGGCAAAGTTGAAGTCGGCCAGCATGTGCTTGGACGACATAACGTCGTAGGCGCCGCCGTACGCCTTCCTGACCACTACGGTCACCTTCGGCACGGTCGCCTCGGTGAAGGCGTAGAGCAGCTTCGCCCCGCGCCGGATGATTCCGCCCCACTCCTGATCGGTCCCCGGCATGAACCCGGGAACGTCGGTAAAGGTGACCAGGGGCACGTTGAAGGCGTCGCAGGTCCGGACGAACCGGGCCGCCTTCTCGGAGGCCTCGATGTCGAGCACTCCCGCCTTGAAGGCCGGCTGGTTGCCGACTACCCCGACCGGGTGGCCGTCGAGGCGGGAGAAGCCGCAGATGATGTTCTTTGCGAAGTGCTCCTGGACCTCGAAGAACTCGTCGTCATCTACCACCTTGCGGACCACGTCCCGCATGTCGTACGGCTTGTTCGGATCCGACGGGACGAAGGTGTCGAGCTCGGGGTCCTCGCGGTCGGGGTCGTCGGTCGGCGGGAAGTAGGGGGGCTCCTCCAGGTTGTTCAGCGGCAGAAAGCTCATCAGGTACCGGACGTCCTCCAGGCAGCTCTCCTCGTCCTCGGCCGCGAAGTGGGCCACGCCGGACTTCGAGTTGTGGGTCATCGCCCCGCCCAGCTCCTCGAACTCGACCTCCTCGCCGGTCACCGTCTTGATCACCTCGGGCCCGGTGATGAACATGTGAGAGGTCTCCTTGACCATGAAGATGAAGTCGGTCATCGCCGGGGAGTAGACGGCCCCACCGGCGCACGGGCCCATGATCACCGAGATCTGGGGGATGACCCCGGAGGACTGGACGTTCCGGACGAAGACGTCCCCGTAGGCGCCCAGCGAGACCACGCCCTCCTGGATCCGGGCTCCGCCCGAGTCGTTCAGCCCGATCACCGGGGCACCGACCTTGGCCGCCAGGTCCATCACCTTGCACATCTTCTCGGCCATCACCTCGCCGAGCGAACCACCGAACACGGTGAAGTCCTGGGAGAAGACGAATACCCTGCGTCCGTCGATCGTGCCGTGGCCGGTCACCACAGCATCGCCCCAGGGCCGCCTCTTGTCCATCCCGAACTCGGTGGTCCGGTGGCGGACGAAGGTGTCGAGCTCTTCGAAGGAGCCCGGGTCGAGCAGCTTCTCGATCCGTTCCCTGGCTGTCAGCTTGCCCTTGGCGTGCTGCTTCTCGACTGCCTCCTCGGAGGCCGAGTTGATCGCCTGGCCCTTCAGCTCCCTCAGGTAGTCGAGCTTCTCTTCGTGGGTCTCGGGACTCTTCTTCCTCATCGGGCCACCACTCTATTCCGCCCCGGCCCGCCGGGGCCGCCCGACCCGGCTTTCAGCCGGCTGCCGAACAGGGCACAGGAAAGGGCGGCCCGGAGGCCGCCCTTTCCCGAACTTCTCTTTCTCCCGGAGGGAGAAAGGCGCTACTTGACGGTCACCTTCTTCGACCCGGTCTTTGCACCGTTGGTCGCGGAGATGGTCGCCTTGCCCTTCTTCTTGCCCTTGACCGTCACCTTCTTGGTACCGGTACCGCCGGCGGGAGCCTCGACCGTAGCCGAACCGGTTACGGAGGCGACGCCGCCAGAGCTGGACCAGAGCTTGACCTTGACTGACTCGTCAGCGGTGCCCGAGTTGGTCACCTTGACGGTCAGGCTGAGCTTCTTGCCCTTCTTGACCTTTGCACCACCGGTCACCTTGACCGCGGTGATGTCCGCCTTCGGGTCGGTGCAGTCGGGGTACGTCCCGATCTGACCTTCCTCACAGACAGGCGGCGTGACGCGGTTGCCGAACCAGAGGCCACCGTCGCCCTTGATCACCAGGTCGACTGCGCTGGCGCAGCTGGCAAGAGCTGCCGTGCCTGCGGCAGTGTTGGTGCCCGGCAGGGCCTGCTGTACCGACGTCGAGTTATCGGCGACGGTGTACGTGCCCTGGAGTGCACCAGTGCCTTCGAGGCCCCCGGCGAACGGGGATCCGACGAATGCCTTGGAACCTGAGCCAGCACCAGTGCTGAGCGTCAGACCCGGCAGCGGCACCTTGCAGTAGGTGAACGGCTGCGGTCCGCCATTGGCGGACGAGATGCCGAGACCTACGAGGACCCGTGCCTCGAAGCTCGAGCCTGCTGCGGGTGCCAGCGTAACCGCGCCAGTCGTCGGGTTGAAGGTTCCGGTCACCGCGCCGCTGGCAGCGAGCGTGATCGGAACCGGGCTACCCGAGGTCGGACTCGGAACCTGCATGATCGGGAACCGGAAGTCGTAGTTGACCGGCTGTCCGTTGAACGGAGTGTAAGCGCCGCCCGCCGCAGTTGCCGGTACCACTCGGTTCAGCGCGATCGCGCCGGTTGCCGGGTTCCAGGTGCTGGTTAGGTTGCCGAACAGTGCGGTTGGCCAGGCTACGGAGAGCCCGGGCGCAGTGTTCAACGTGCCGTTTCCTCCAACTGCCTGGATGACTCCCGTCTCTGGGTTCCCGCCACACGGGTAGTAGAGGTTGGCATTGGCCGTAGTGTCCGCCGCGGCTGTTGCCGAGCACGCGTTCTGGTTGGCCGGAGGTACGCCTCCTGCCAGAACAGTCGAGACACCAGTTGCCAGGATGCTGTCAGTCAGATCCCACCAGTTGGGGAGGTCTGAGGTTGAGCCCGGGAGCCTCGACGGGGCCGGCAACACCTGCTTGCCGACGAACGCCGCGCCCAGGTTCAACAGACCGCTGTTCACCTGCATCTGGAACGGCTGGTTTGTCACAGCCCTGGATTGCGCGTCGGCCTTCGAGGCAGCCATCCCGAACATGCCGGCACAGGCCACCGCGATGCCCAACGCGAAGACGCCGAGCCGCTTGGCGGGCATCCTCCGGGCTTCGATGGTTGACGTATTCATCTAGTTCATCTCTCCTTGTTTATTCGTGGCGTTCCCGCCACTTTTGCCCTACAACCCTCCCCCTGCAGCAAGCAAATCCCGGAGAGACTGGGCCGTGGCCCCGCTCCACGATGCGCTCTTCGGAAAGAGGATTTGTGAATGTATCAGTGATGACGATCACTTTCTATTCCGCTAACCGGTCCCGGGATGCCGAGTTGCGGCCGGGTTTCCCATCTTCCCGTTTTCCCTTTGCTCCATGGGAAAAACCGGTTCGATTCACGGAAATTGCGGAATGGGCTACCCCTCCCATCCCGGGTGCGTCCGCGCCCCCACCGGCCCGAATCGTCAGAGTTCCGGGCGATGGCCGACTTGACCGTGATCGTCCCGGCCCTGGATGAATCCGGGGCCCTGCCCGAGCTGATCGAGGAGATCCACTCCGCCGTGGGGCCGCTGGGGCTCGAGTACGGCGTTCTCGTGGTCGACGACGGCTCGACCGACGGCACCTTCGAGCTGGTGCGGGAGCTCGCCACTTCAGACCCCCGACTGGGCGCGATCCGGCTGAGACGGAACTTCGGTAAGTCGGCCGCCCTCGCGGTCGGCTTCGACTCGACCGATTCCGACCTGGTCGTGACGATCGATGGCGACGGCCAGGACGACCCGGCCGACATCCCCCTTCTACTGGCCAAGGTCGAGGAGGGGAGTGACCTGGTCTCCGGCTGGAAGCGCGACCGCCAGGACCCCTGGACCCGCCGGTGGGCATCCAAGGTGTTCAACGCCTTCACCTCGCTCCTGACCGGGGTCCGGATGCACGACATGAACTGCGGCTTCAAGGCCTACCGCGGCGAGTGCGCCCGCTCGCTCGAGGTCTACGGCGAGCTCCACCGCTTCCTGCCCGTCCTCGCCGAGCAGCAGGGCTGGACCGTGGCCGAGGTGCCGGTAAACCACCGCGCCCGCCGCCACGGCCGCTCCCGCTTCGGACTGGAGCGCTACCTCCGTGGGGCGCTCGACCTGATGACCGTCTCCTTCCTTGGCCGCTACCAGAACCGCCCCCTCCACCTGTTCGGTGGGCTGGGGGTGCTCTTCTCGCTGGTAGGGATCGGGATCGGGATCTACCTGACGATCCTGAAGATCGGTGGTCAGGCGATCGGCGAGCGGCCGCTGCTCTTCCTGGGCGTCCTCCTGATCGTGGTCGGGGTCCAGCTCTTCTCGCTCGGCCTGCTGGCCCAGATCCGGGTCGCCAACCGGCGGGAGGCTGCCGGTACCGCTGCGGAGTTGGCGATGGTCGCTGACCGGGCCGGGCTCGTCCCCGGCGAGGTGGTCGAGGTGGAGTCCGGACTCACGCCTGTCCGGCCTGCCTGAACCCGTCCAGCCCGGCTTCGCGCGACTCGGCCAGTTCGACCTCGGGCTCCCAGCCGGTAGCGGCGGTCACCCTCTCCCGTGAGCCGACCACCGCTTCCGCTTCGGCCTCCTGGCGCCCTGCCCTCCCTTCGTCGGTGACCGTTTCGATCGCGACCTCGGTCAGGCGCCGGAAGGCCTCGACCACTTCGGATACCGAGACCCCGGTGCCCGAACACACGTTGACCGGGCCTTCGAGGTCCTCCTCCACCAACAGGGCGATCGCCCTCGCGGCATCCCGGACGTCGAGGAAGTCCCGCCGGTGGCCGGGGTTACGGATCTCGATTTCCACCTCTGGGTCTCCGTTTGCCTCGGCCGTCGCGATCGCCTGAGCGATCTCGCCGGGCAGGGTCGAGGCCGGCATCCTCGGCCCGGTTAGGTTGAACAGCCGCGCCACGGCTACTCGGGTGTCGGTCCACCTGCCGTACTGCTCCGCCAGGATCTCGGCCGCCGCCTTCGAGGCCCCGTAGGTGGTCGCGGGCGCGGGAGGGAGTGATTCCGCCAGCAGACCGCCCCGGGTCCCGTAGACGGCTGCGGTCGAGCCGAGGACGAATTTCCCGCAGCCTCCCTCGCCGGTCACCGCCTCGAGCAGGTTCCAGGTTGCCCGGGTGTTCGCCTCGAAGGCCCGGGTCGGGTCCCGTTCGCACTCGGCCGGTGAGCTGATCCCGGCCAGGTGGACCACGGCGTCGAACTCCTCGCCTTCGAGGGTGCCGGCGGTCGCCTCGGCGTCGGTCAGGTCGCAGGCGATGGCGCCCGTACCGCCTGAGCGGGAGAGCCCGGTCACTTCGTGGCCTCGCTCGGTCAGTTCCCGGACTACCTGGGATCCGAGGAAGCCGGTGTCGCCGGTTACCAGGACTCGCATCGGCTCAGGCCCGGACCGACTGCCGTCGGGCTCGGCGCCCCGATCAGGCCGTCTCGCCGGTCAGGTCACCCTCACCGGAGAGTTCGATCGTCTTCTTCAGGCCGTCGTTCAGATCGGTCTTCGGTTCCCAGCCGAGGATCTCCCTGGCCCGGGAGATGTCGGGCTGTCGGACCTGGGGGTCATCGGTCGGCAGCGGCTCGTGGACGATCTCGGAGTTCGAGCCGGTCACCTCGATCACGTTCTCGGCCAGCTGCTGGAGGGTGTACTCGTCGGGGTTGCCGATGTTGACCGGCAGGTGCTCCCCCGACTCGGCCAGGGCGATCAGCCCCCGGACCAGATCGTCGACGAAGCAGAAGGAACGGGTCTGGCTGCCGTCGCCGAACACGGTTACCGGTTGGTCGAGCAGGGCCTGACGCAGGAAGGTCGGGATCGCCCGCCCGTCGTTCGCCCTCATTCTCGGCCCGTAGGTGTTGAAGATCCGGACGATCGAGGTATCTACCCCCTGCTGTCGGTGGTAGGCCATGGTCAGCGCCTCGGCGTAGCGCGTCGCCGCGTCGTAGACGCCGCGCGGACCGATCGGATTCACATGACCCCAGTAGTCCTCGGTCTGGGGGTGAACCTGGGGGTCGCCGTAGACCTCCGAGGTCGAGGCGAGCAGGAACCTCGCCCGCTTGAACTTGGCCACCCCGAGCATGTGCCAGGTGCCCTGGGCCCCGACCTTGAGGGTGTGGAGCGGCAGGCGCTGGTAATCGATCGGACTGGCCGGGGAGGCGAGGTGGTAGACGAAGTCGACCGGCTCGTCGATCCAGACCTCCTCGGTCACGTCCTGGTTGCGGAACTGGAAGGCGTCGGACTCGATGTGGGCGATGTTCCGGAGCGACCCGGTGTCGAGGTTGTCCAGGCAGATCACCCGGTGGCCCTTCTCGAGCAGCTGATCGCAGAGGTGGGAACCGAGGAACCCGGCCCCTCCCGAGATGACGCTTGTCTTCTTCCCACCGCTCATCGGGCGCGATGGTATTCGAGCACCCGAAGGCCAAATGCTTTGCCGAGGGGTGTGCAACGGATCGCCACCGGTTTCGCCAACTAAACGCAGCGGCCTTGGGAGCCGGGGCGAAGGCATCCGGAAATACCAAGGGCCCCGGAAACCGGGGCCCTTGGCGAGGGAGGAGAGGTACTGCTCCTGTCGGCGAGGTATGTATGGGCCGACAGGCTTCTCCGTGGTCCGCTCCTCTCGGACTACGGGCTAAGTGTTGGTCCTAGACCAGCGAGGTCAGCTGCTCCGTGACTCGGTTGACGATGTCCTGGGCGCGCTTGCCCTGGGTCTCGGCTACCTTGGTCACCTCGGCCTGGGCCTTCTCGGCCCGCTTGGTGACCTTGCTCACCCGACCGTCGATCCGCTTGGTCAGGTCCTTGTTGGCGGTCCTGATCTGCTTCTCGACTGTCTTGCGTCGCTTGCGAACGTCGCGCTCGATCCGGTTGTAGGTCTTCTTGACCTCCTTGCGGGCCTTGCGGCGGGTCTTGGCACCACGCTTCTCGGCCTTGCGGACGGTCTTGGAGAGGTCGGCGCGGTAGCGCTTGACCTTCTTCTCGGCAACGTCGGGGTTGCGCCACTCCTCGACCGTCTCGGTAACCCGGTCGTTCAGGTTGAGAGCGGCACCGACGGGAAGGTCCACGGCGGCCCTGGCGACCTCGGCGGCGCGCTGCTCGAACTCCTCGACCCGGCTCTCGGCGGCCTCGGCGTCGAGCTCGGCGGCATGCTTGGCCTTGGCCGATGCCTCGGAGCGGAGCTGCGCGGCGGTGCGAGGCTTGGAAGCCTTGCCCTTGGAGGCGGTCTTCTTGGTGGACTTCTTCTTGGTCTTGGTCTCGGGGCTCATCCCTTTTCTCCTGTCTGGCCGCTCGATCGTTATCCCTTGGAAGCGCGACCTGTCTTTTTCGGATCTACTTACTACTAAGGATGTTCGAAAGTGTAGCACCGATGCGAACACCTGTTCCGGTTAGTTAGGGGACATCCGTCACACAAGGTGAGAGACCCCGTTTTCCTGGCTGTAGAGGGGAAATCCGGTCATTATCGGGCCGAAAATCGCCGCCCAGGCACCTTTACTGGGCGCCGTGACCGGCTTTCGCCTGAATCCCCCGTATATATGAGGAGGTCGGCCTGTGCGACTCAGGCCTGATCGGGCCTGGCGGCCCGGACGATCTCCAACCACTCCCCCGTGGCGGCCCCGAGCACGGTGAAGCGCTGATCGAGCGGGAAGCCGACCCGGTCGAGGCCATCGTCGCCCAACTCGACCAGGGCCCCTGCCTCGCGGGCGATCAGCTGGGCGGCCGCGACATCGACCGAGCGTGAGGTGTGGGGGGAGAACATCCCGTCGATCCGGCCGGTGGCGAGCCAGGCGACCGTGATTGCCAGCGAACCGACGCATCGGAGGCGATAGACCTTGCCGCTCAGGCCCGCCAGCCAGGGCTCGAGCATGGTCGGCTCGGCCCCCTCGACCCCGACCAACTCCATCAGCTCCGACCCGTCAGGTTCGCCGAGCTCGAGGCGGCGCTCACCGAGGAAGGCACCCTGGCCGGCGAGCGCGTGGAACTCCTCGTCCGGTCCGAAGTCGTAGACGTAGCCGAACCCGACCGCCGCCATATCCGGCCCGGTGGCGACGGCGATCGAGAGGCTGTGTTCGGGCAGGGTCCGGCGGACGTTCAGCGAGCCGTCGATCGGGTCGACCACCACCCAGAGACCGGCCCCGCCGTTGAACTCGACCGTGCCGCGCTCTTCCGAGATCACGGTGAAGGCAAGTCCTTCGGCCGCCAGCCCTTCGAGTTCGGCGAAGACCAGATCCTCGCACTGGCGGTCGAGGCGGAGGGTCCGGTCGCCGCCCTCGCCGAGGCCTTCGTAATGGTGGCGGTCGTCGATCGTCACCGCCTCCTCGAAGAGGACCTTCTGTCCGGCGACCATCCGGCGGCAGGCCGAAAGCCAGCCCTCCCCGTCGATTCCGGCTGCCGTCCCGGCCGTTTCCCTGCCCTCGGCGGTGCTCACGGGACGGATGCTAGAGAGAGCCGGGGTTGGGGTACCTTTGACTCGTGGGCCAAGTCGGTGAGGACAGGGAAGCAACGCTCGAACCGGAGCTCGCTCCCGTCCAGCAGGAAGTAGTCGACTCCGATGCCCAGGCTCTGGTGGTCGAGGGTCCCCCGGGCTCCGGGAAGAGCGGCGTGCTCCTCCGGCGGGTGGTCCGGATGGCCGAGGATGGAGAGGCCGTATCGGGGATCGCGGTGGTCGTTCCGACCCGACTCGCCCGGGAGGTCCACCGGGCGGAGCTCCAGGCGACCCTTCCCACCCCTTACGACGAGTTGGTGGTCGAGACCCCCTCGATGCTGGCCGAGCGGCTCCTGAGGGCGAAAGCCCCGGCGGCCGGGCTCGACCCGGGCTTCCGGGTGGCCGGCAGGGCCGAGCGGCTGGCGATGCTCCGAGTCAGGTTCGATGAGCTGCCGATTCGGGCCCACCGCATTAAGGGGAACCCGACGGGCCTGTTGCGTTATCTGCTGGAGCGGATCGACGGGATCAAGTCCGGAATGGATTCCCCGCCAGGTGGTGGGTCGGAGCGGGCCAATGAGGACCCGGAGCACGTTGCCGAGCTGGAGGCGCTCCTCGGATTCCACGACCGAATGCTCGAGCGCGCCGGCTGCCTCGACCAGTGGGACCTCTGTCAAATCGCTGCCTCCTACCTTCGGGAGGCAGCGCAGTCCCCGGATATCGCTACCTGGTCGAACCACCTGTTGGCGGACGGACTGGAGGCACTTTCGCCGGTGGAGGCCGGGCTGGTCGATGCGCTCGCTTCGGTAACCCGGACCGCGGTTGTCGCCTTCGATGGGTTCGGTGCCCCCATACCGGTCGATCAGCTCGTCCCCGACCTGGCCGGGCGGGCCAAGAGGGTCACTTTCGAGCGGGCCTGGCGGATGGGGCCGGGACAGATCGAGGCTGCACGAGCGGTCCTCGGCTCGACGGACGAAGGCGATGGCGAGTGGCTCCCGGGCGAGGGCGGATCGCCCCTCACTTTCTGGCAGGCCGAGAGTCCCCGTGCCGAGGCCCAGGCGACTGCCCGTGAGGTCGAGCGGATGCTGGCCGAGGGCGGTGCGGCCGACTCGGTCGTCGTGGTGGTCGGAGATCCCGATCGCGACGGCCCGGTGGTCCAGGCCGCGCTCCTCGAGAGGGGAGTCGGTTCGGCCGTCTCGGGCGGTTCGGTCTTTTTCCGCGAACCCGAGGTAAGGGACGCGATCGCCTGGCTGAGGATCCTGCTCGATCCGTCCGACTCGACCGCGGTGGCCCGGGTCCTGGTCCGTCCGCCGATCGAGCTGGGGCCAGCCGACCTCGCCCAGTTGACCAAGATCGCCAGGCGGAGGAAGATCGACCTGGTCGAGGCCTCGGCAGCGGCAATCGATTCGCCGAGGATCTCCCCGGAGTCCCGCGAGAGGCTGCGGTCGTTCCTCGAGCTGTACCGGGCGGCTTCTTCGGCCTTCGACTCCTACCGTCCGGACGCCTTCGTCCGGAGGCTGATCGAGCGGGTCGGGTTCCGCCGCGAGGGACTCTTCTCGGCAAGGCTCGAGACCGCCGAGCGGCTGATCGCGCTCGCCCGGCTGGCCGAGATGGCGACCGAGTGGAGCCAGAGGGAGCCCGACGGCTCGGCGAGGGATTTCGCCGCTTTCGCCGCGGCGATGGCCGAGTCGGGGCTCGAGCCCTCGAACGGACCGCGGGTCCCCAAGGAGGGCAAGGTCAGGATCATCGCCCGGCGCGACGTCCGGGCCGGGCATTGGCGGAAGGTCTTCCTGCTCGGCCTCGACCGGGTGCCGGAGGCCGATCGCCAGGCGCTGGCAGCGGCCTTTTCCTGTGCGAGCGAGGAGTCGGTGCTCTCCAGGATCGGCCCCACGGAGGGTCGGGAGTCCGGGCTCGACCTGGGCGACCCCTTCGCCGGTGCGCTGGATGCATCGGGAGGCGGGGTGGTCGAGGTCGAGGAGGAGCTCTTCGGTCCGGCCGAAGACCTCCAGTCCGCCTACCGGACGTTGCGGGACGAGGTGGTCGAGGCTTCCTGGCGGGTCGGGCGTGAGATGGTCGAGCCGCGACTCGACACGACCGAGGACCTGAACCGGGCGGTTGCCCGCTATCTGGAGCTGCTCAAGGTGGCGGCCGTCGCCCAACGTCCCGAGGGAAGGGCGGATCGGGAGGTGATCGACGCCGTCAACGGACTCCTCGCACAGGTCGCACGTGCCGACCAGCTGGCCGAGATCGCGGCCTCTTCGCTCGATCCCTCGCTGGTTGCCGCCGAGTCGGAGCGGGAGTTGAGGAAGGAGCTGGTCGAGTCGAGGTCCGAGCCATCGCTCGATGCCTTCCTGCCCCGGAGCGGAGGCAGGCTCCGGCTGTCGGCGACCGA
>JBJTBP010000030.1:0-2198 GCA_046091385.1 Solirubrobacterales bacterium
ACTCGGCGAACGGGACCATCTTTGCCCCGGCTTCCAGGTGGGCTGCGTGGAGGGGAGTCTTTCGGGGCTCTCCGCCCTGGTCGGTCACCGGCCGATCCTAGTCGGCCGACTGCCGCCGAGGATTCAGTCCTTGAGGAAGGAGGGAACGTCTATGTCGCTGTCGCCGACCTCGAGGTCGCGGATGTCGCGCTCCTCGTCCGGCACCCGCTTCTTGCTCTCGTAACGCCGCCGCACCCGTTCCGGGGAGCGGGCGAGCAGCTCGAAGCCTTCAAAGCCGGTGGCGATGACCGTGACCCGGACCTCATCGACCATCGAGCGGTCGACCACGGAACCGAAGATGATCGTCGCGTCGCGATCGGCTTCCTCCTGGATCAGCTGGGCCGCCTCGTTTACCTCGAACAGTCCGAGGTCCTCGGGGCCGGTGATGTTGAGCAGCATCCCGGTCGCCCCCGAGATCGACTCCTCGATCAGCGGCGAGGTGATCGCCGCCTTGGCGGCCTCGATCGCCCTGCTCTCCCCCTGACCGGTACCGATGCCCATCAGGGCCGAGCCGGCATCGCGCATGATCGTCCTGACATCGGCGAAGTCGAGATTGATCAGGCCTGGGATCGTGATCAGATCGGTGATCCCCTGGACTCCCTGACGAAGGATATCGTCGGCCATCTGGAACGCCTCGACCAGGGTGGTCCTGCGTTCGACCGCCTCGAGCAGCCTTTCGTTCGGAACGATGATCAGGGTGTCGACGTTGTTGCGGAGCTTCTCGATCCCCTCGATCGCCTGCTGCATCCGCTTCTTGCCCTCGAACTCGAAGGGCTTGGTCACGGCTCCGACCGTCAGGGCACCTATTTCCTCCTTGGCGATCTCGGCGATCACCGGGGCAGACCCTGTGCCCGTTCCACCGCCCTCGCCGGCGGTGACGAAAACCATGTCGGCACCCTTGAGCGCCTCCTTGATCTCGTCGCGGCTCTCTGCTGCGGCTCCGGCCCCGACCTCGGGGCGCGCTCCCGCGCCCAGGCCCTGGGTCAGCTCCTGGCCGATCGCGATCTTTACGTCGGCATCGCACTCCTCGAGCGCCTGGACGTCGGTGTTGACAGCGATGAACTCGACGCCGCGGACTCCCGCGTCGATCATCCGGCTGACCGCGTTGGTACCGCCGCCGCCGCAGCCCACGACCTTGATCACTGCCAGGTAACTGTTGTCCACGCTTTCTCCCGATCCCGCTCGTTCAGGTGTTCACGAGCTGCTGAAGCCTCGCCCCGGGCCTCGCCCGGAGGTGTGAAGATGGCCCAAAGTAGGCCACGGCGTCGGATCTGTCAACGGCCGAAACCGATCGTTCAGGACCAAAGCCTCAAGTACCACTTTAGGGTTTGGCAACCCTCTACTTCAGGTGCAGCCTGTGGGCCCTCGCAGGCCGATCGGGGCGGTCAGGGGGCTACCGCTGGCCTCCAGGGCACGGTCAGGTCGATGTAACGGGCCGAGACCAGTTCCGGATCGGCGATAACCGTGGTCGCAGCCTTCCACTTCGCTCCGGCCTTCGAATCGTCGCCGAAGACCAGGACCAGGCCATTCGAGAGTTCGACCTCTATCCCCTTATCGCCCATCCTGCTCTCGACCACGAATGGACGGATTTCGGTTGGGACGCTTCCGAGGACGATCGCCTGCGAGAGCCTCGGCCCGCCGAGCGAGGTGCTGTCCGTCGGGGGTGCCTCGCCCGGGATCAGGGGAAGTGTGTCCACCCCCTCGGGAACCGGCCCGAGCACTGTTCCGT
Source organism: Solirubrobacterales bacterium (assembly GCA_046091385.1). Lineage (GTDB taxonomy): Bacteria > Actinomycetota > Thermoleophilia > Solirubrobacterales > 70-9 > 67-14. The sequence goes on from JBJTBP010000030.1 coordinate 1,769, forward strand.
CCGTCGCGACGAGAACGGCTTCGTCCTCCTCGCCGATTACCGCCCCGTCCTCCCTGAGCTCCAGGCGTGCCGTCGCTCCGTTCGGGAAGTCCGTCTCGACCTCGACACCGGCGACCCTCGGATACGGCTCGAGTGCCTCCTCCAGATCGCCCTGCCGGACGTGGACGGTTGTCATTCCCTCAAGACTCGTGGTCACGGTCTCGGTCAGTTCCGTCGCCTCGCCCTCGCCTTCTTCTCCCGAGAGGGTTTCGAGGCCCGTCACCTGAACTTCCCGGATTTCGAAGACGGAAAGGTCCCGGAGCCAGACTAACCAGGCGATTGCCAGGCCGAGGAGGAGCACCAGGAGGCAGATGATCAGGAAGCGGAGGCGTCGTCTCCTGGCGACCCGACCCCGAATCCTGGTCGCCGCCCCGGCCGGCCCGGCCCCGGA
>JBJTBP010000031.1:0-7953 GCA_046091385.1 Solirubrobacterales bacterium
CGCCCCTCGAGCGTGCCTCGAGCGACTCGATCGACGCCCTGACGAGAACCTCCCCGTCAGGCCCATCGAGGCCGGCGACGCAGCCGTCCGGCAGGGTGATGATCGCCCGGGCCGGACCCGCCGCGACCAGCTCGGGGATCGCCCCGGCTACCTCGTCGACGGTCTCGAACTCGCGCCCGACAAGTTCCTCGGCCTCGACCCGGTTCGGGGTGATCACCGAGGGGCCGGCCCGCATCCCCTCCGCCATCGGACCGCCGTCGGCGTCGAGGACCACCTCGACGTCGCGCCGTTTCAGGATCCCGACCAGCCGGGCGTAGAAGTCCTCGTCCAGGCCCGGGGGAAGGCTCCCGGCCAACACGCAGATCGAGACCCCGCCGGCCAGGTAGTCGAGCCTCTCGACGAAAGCCTCGGCCTCATCCGGGGTGATCATCGGACCGCGTTCGTTCACTTCGGTCTGCTCGCCGGTGGCGGGCTCGACGATCGCGAGGTTGAAACGGGTCTCGGCGGTGATCGGGGTGAAGTCGGTCATGATCCGCTCGCGTTCGAGCTGGCTGACCACCTGCTCACCGTTCAGGCCCCCGACGAAGCCGGTCGCGATAACCGGACTGCCGAGTCTCGAAAGCGCCCGGGCGACGTTCACCGCCTTGCCTCCGGCAACCATCGTGCTGTCGACCGACCTGTGGCGGCGCCCGAGGGCCAGGTTGGGAACCATCACCGACCGGTCGATCGCAAGGTTCAAGGCTACTGTCAGGATCAACTCCGTTTCCTCCCGATTCGTCTCACCGCTTCCCTCGCCTTCCGGTCACGCCTTCGGCCGAACACCACGGCCAACAACAGTATGGCGAACAGGAGCAATCCCAACAGGAAAAACCTCTCCTCGGTGAATCCTCTGACCTCCTCGACCGCGGTTGGCGGCGAGACGGGATTTGCCGCGAGCAGGGGAACCCCTGCCACCCGCTCACCGTCTACCAGAACCAGGGCACGGCCGATCGGTAAACCACGGCGGATCGGCCCTTCGACCTCGTCCGGGAGGTTGAGACGCACCTCGAGCACCTGCCCCTTCCGCAGGCCTACCCGTTCGGTCGCGCCGGGAACCAGTTCGAGTCCCGGATCACGAAACCGGATCGAAACCTCGGCGGCGACGGTCCCACGGCGGAGAGGGACCCGCTCCCGGTAGAGACTGAAGCCCCACTCCAGAAGCCGTGCGCTTTCGCTGTCGCGGGCAAGTTCGGAGGAAGTCCCCATCACGACCCCGATCAACTCGACGCCCCTCTTCTCGCCCGCCGACGCGAGGATGTACCCGGCCAGGTTGGTGGCACCGGTCTTGATCCCCTTCGCCCAGGGGTAGGAGAGGAGGAAGTCGTTGGTCGTGGTGATCTCCAGCGGGGGGCGGTAGCTGGTCAGCAGGGCCTCCCGGTCCGAGGCGATCGCCCGGAAGCGAGGCATTCGCATCAGGGCCCGACTGATCTTCGCCAGGTCACCGGCGCTCGACAGGTGACCCGGCGCATCCAGTCCGATCGGGTTCCGATACCCCGTCTGGTCGAGTCCCAGGCGAGCGGCGGTCCGGTTCATCAACCGCACGAAGCGGGGAACGGTGCCCGACACGGCCTTCGCCAGGGCGACCGCTGCATCGTTGCCGCTCAACATGATCAGCCCATGCAGGAGGTCCCGAACCGAGACCTTCTGCCCCGGCTCGAGTCCCATCACCGATTCGACCGGGTCGGCCGGGTAGTAGCCGACCCTGACCACCCGGGAAGGGTCGAGTCTCTGGATCGCCAGGTAGGCGGTCATCAACTTCGTCGTGCTCGCCATCGGCAGCACCTCGTCCACGGAGTTGGACGTGAGGACGTCCCCCGAGCGTTGCTCGACGAGGATCCAGCTCTTCGCGGCGAGCTTTGGTGGATCGCCGGTGCGGTCGCGCTCCCGAGCCGGCACCTGGGCGACGGGTGCGAGCAGGAGCGCCGCAAGAGCGGCAACGAGCAGGACCTTCAGCCGGGCGCCCCAGTGCCCTCTCGCGTTGCTGGTTGCACGACTCACCTGAGGCGCAGTTCCTGGCCTGGGGCGAGCGCCTGTGGATCGAGGCCCGGGTTGAGTTCCTCGATCTCGGTGACCGGAACCCCGGTCTGTTCGGAGATCGCAGACAGGGTGTCCCCCTCCTCGACCTCGTAGGAAGCCGGGCCGGACTGGACCTCGGGGCTGGTCGCCGACTGCCCGGAGCCGCCCGATCCCGGGGTGGGACCGGAGTCGCCCCCGGACAGGGCTCCACCCAGGGCGACGACGAGCACTATTCCTGCGATCGCCAGGGCGGCAGCGGCCGCCACCCTTGCACCCATCGAGATTTCGCTGCCACGCTTATCCATGCGACCTGAATGAGGCCGGACTTCCGGGCCGACCGGGTCCGCTCCTTTCGGGAATTCGATGCTACCCGGCCGAAACGGCGAGCGGCCGTCCTCAGCCGCTCCGCGATCGAGCGCCCGAAACCTCCCAAAGCGTCTTCCGGAGCTCTTCGGCTGCGAGAGCGGGATCGTCCGCCCCGGCGATCGATCGAGAGGCGTTGACCAGGGCCGATGCCCTGCCCGACGCGAAGGCCTCCGCAAGGTCTTCGGGCCTACCCCCCTGGGCCCCGACCCCGGGGATCAGAAAGATCGACTTCGGCAGGATCTCGCGGACCTGCCCCAGGTGGGCCGGCTCGGTCGCCCCGACCACTGCCCCCATCCCGCTGAGTCCGCAGGAGCCCTCGAGGCAGCCTGCAAAGCGCTCGATGACCCGCGCCACATGCTCGAAGAGCGGACTACCGTCGAAAACCAGGTCCTGAAAGTCGGCTGCCCCGGGGTTGCTTGTCCTGACCAGGACGAAGATCCCGCTGCCGGAACGTTCGGCCGCCTCGACGAAGGGCTCGATCGAGTCGGCCCCGGTGAACGGGTTGACCGTGAAAGCATCGACGAGCGAACCGAGTCCCTCGACGGTCAGGGCGTCCGCGTAAGCCCTGGCGGAGACCGGGACGTCGCCGCGCTTGCCGTCCGCGATGACCATCAGACCGAGCTCCCTTGCAGCCAGGCAGACCTGCTCGAGAACCCTGAAGCCGCGCCAGCCCAATCGTTCGAAGCTCGCAAGCTGGGGTTTGACCGCTACACAGCTCGGGCCGGCACGCTCCATCAAGGAGATGCAGGATTCGAGTACGGATTCGGAGGTTAGATCGGCGGTTGGACCATCGGTCTCCGCCGTGATCCCGGGCTCGCCCAGTGGGTCGAGCCCGAGGCAGACCGGGCTGCGGCGCTCTTCGACGAGCGCCGCAGCCCGATCGATGAAGGTGCTCAGCCCTTGACCGCCTTCTTCAGGCCGGAGCCTGCGGAGAAGCGCGGTACCTTGCTGGCGGCGATGGTGATCCGCTCGCCCGTACGGGGGTTCACGCCCTGGCGCTCCTTGCGATGGGCGACGTGGAACTTCCCGAAGCCGGTGAAGTTGATCTCCCCGCCGGCGACCAGGGTGTCCGTGATCGCGTCCAGAACGGCATCGACCGCGTCGGCGGCTTCCTTCTTGTTGCCGATCCGACTGTCGGCGGCAACCGTATCTACGAACTCAGCTTTCGTCACGTCAGTAGTCCTCCTCAGGAGTAGGTGATTTCCCAACGCTAACACCGGATTCGGACGATGAAGCGGGAAAAACCGCGCAACTAGCGGGGATCGGAGGCGCCAGGAGGCGCCGGTGGGCCCGGACTCCTGGCAATCAGCGATGCGGCCGCGGCCCCTATCGCCGCTCCCACCGCCGAATCCAGGGGGACTTCGACCGCATCCCCACCGACGTACTGGACCCGGATATAGGGCCGCCGATGGTGCCTGCGGCGACGCATGAAGGCCCGTGCCTCATCGGCATAGGAGCCGACCCGGTCGGCCAGCAGCCGGTGCGGCTTAACCAAGGGAAGCCTCCGACGAGAGGTCGCGCAGGGTCATGCGGATGTCGTAGGTCATCAGCGAGGAAAGGACGAATCGCTCCGCGACGGCGACCAGGGTCAGGCCGGCCTCGCGGACCAGGAAGACCTCGGCGTCGTCGGAAGCGATGTGGCAGCTGTCGATCGGCTCATCGGCACCGGCCTCGAGCTCCGACACCAGCTTCGCCGCTGCTTCGGCGAATCCCGAGCCGGCGCCGACCGAGCACTCGATCAGATCCCCTCGCGGGTCGAAGATCGCCGCCCCACGAAGATCTGGCTCGAGTTCGGAACGGTATTCGACCCCCTGGCGGCCCGATGCTCCCTCCCTGACGGGGCGCCCACCTGGGGTCGATCGATCTTCGGGACTCTGGTTCCGCATGCCGATAGGGGAAGATACTGCCGTGTCGATCGAACGGATCGCCTGGATCGTCGCAGTCCTCGTCTGTGCCGGACTTGCCGCGCTCTGCTTCGCCATCGGCTATTCCGGCTATGGCTGGACCGTGATCGCAATCGGGCTCGCGGCCGCGGTCAACCTCCTTCCGGAACGTAGGCCCGAGGCCGAAGCCGGCGGAGTGTCAGGAGCCGGAGAGACGCTCGGCGAGTAGTCGGGCCGCCCGGCCCCGGTGACTGATCGCATGCTTCTCCGAAGGGCTCAGCTCGGCCATCGTCCGGTCGTCCGAGGGCCCGGTGTCGGATGGCACGAAGACCGGGTCGTACCCGAAACCCCCACTCCCCCTCGGCTCAGTGATCAGAACCCCTTCGCAGACCCCCTCGACCACCTGCTCGGCCCCGTCCGATCCGACGTGGGCGAGGGCACAGACGTAACGCGCAGTTCGCGACCCGACCGGGACGGACTCGAGCGACTCGATCAGTAGTTCGAGGTTCTCGGCGTCGGTCGCCCCCTCGCCGGCGAACCTGGCCGACCGGACCCCGGGCGCGCCATCCAGCCCGTCGACCACCAGTCCTGAGTCATCGGCGATCGCCTGCTCCCCGGTCGCCTCCCAGGCCGCTCTCGCCTTGCCCAGTGCATTGCCGGCGAAGGTCTCGGCATCCTCTGGCGGCAGCTCGACCCCCGCCGGAAGGGGTTCGATCTCCGGCAGCCCCTCGATCTCGCCGAACTCGCGCACCTTGTGCGGGTTGCGGCTCGCGAGGATCAACTAGGCCCCCGTAGCCTCCCGCTGGAGGGTCCCGAGTTCACCGATGCCGGCCTCGGCGAGCTCGAGGAGCTGGTCGAGGGAGGTCCTTGAAAGGGGGGTCTGGTCGGCTGTCGCCTCGACCTCGACCAGACCACCGCCTCCGGTCATGACGACATTCGCGTCGACCTCGGCGGTCGAATCCTCCGAGTAATCGAGGTCGCACATCGCCACACCGTCGACCATCCCGACGCTGACCGCAGCCACCGAGTCGATCAGTGGCATCTGGTTCAGCTCACCCGAATCGACCAGCCCCTCGAGTGCCCGGTAGAGAGCCACGTAGCCCCCGGTGATCGCCGCGCAGCGAGTCCCCCCGTCGGCTTCCAGGACGTCGCAATCGACGTAGACGCTCCGCTCACCCAGAGCCTCGAGATCGACCACGACGCGAAGCGATCGGCCAATCAGGCGCTGGATCTCGACCGAGCGGCCATCGGGCCGCCCCTTGGCGGAGTCGCGGGCCTTCCGTTCGCCGGTCGATGCCGGCAGCATCGCGTACTCGGCAGTGACCCAGCCCCTGCCGCTTCCCTCCATCCAGCCGGGTACCCGGGTCGAGACCGAAGCCGTGCAGATAACCCGGGTCCCCCCGACCGAGATCAGGGCCGAGCCATCCGCGGTCGAAACGAAATCGGTTTCGATCCCGACCGGCCTCATCTGGGCCGTGCTCCTGTCTCCGCTGCGATCCACATCGGACATGGCAACCAGTCTTCCAGAGCCCGGATCGGGCCGGTCGGCGACCCCGGGGCGCTCCCCGGGGTCGCAACAGGTCACCGGAAGGTGATCTTGTCCACCGCCGACTGGATCTTGTCGACGATCAACTCGGCCAGTTCGGTCCCCTGGGCGCCGCTGAATCCCTTCATCGCAGCGACCATGCCGACCATCAGTAGGGATACCAGCAGGATCAGGCCGACGTACTCGACCGTCCCCTGCCCGGAGCGTCCTGCCAGCGGCCTGAGGGCCTTGCCCGTCATCGCGACCCACCCGCCGATCCGCCTCCTCCCGTTCTCGACTGTCGTCACCAGCTCCATTCGCTCTCCTCTCTCGCTCTTTCCATTGGTCGTGTTCATCTGCTTGATTCGCGTGGGCGAAACCCTGTGGGCCAGGCCGCTCCTTGATCTTCGGGGGGCGAAAAACATCTGTGAGGCAAGGCTGCCTCAAGGCAAACGGAGCCGATCGCGTCGATCTGGCCTGAGTCGCGGGTACGCTCGGCCGGTGCGAGTCCTTGTGGTGACCAACTTCGAGCCGGATGAGGAGGCGCCGCATCGCGGACGGTGGGTGGTCGATCAGGTCGAGGCGCTCAGGGATCTGGGGGTCGAAGTCGAGCTGATGAGCTTTCCCCCGGGTCGCGGTAACTACCTGCCGGCCGCCCGCGAGATCCGGCGCCGGGTGACGCGGAGCCGCTTCGACCTGGTGCATGCGCATTACGGACTGGTCGGACTGAGCGCCTGGCTGGCCGGTGCGAGTCCGTTGATAGTGACCTTCCACGGCACCGACGTGCGTCATCGGCAGGTCGGGCCGATGTCCCGATTCCTCGCCCGGCGTATAGCCCTTGCTGCGCCGGCCTCGAGGGCACTGTTCGTCGAGGAGGGCGGGCGCGCCGGACTCGGCGCCGTGGCACAACGGGCGGCGGTGCTCCCATGTGGGCCGGACCTGGGGCGATTCCGCCCGATTCCGGCGGGCGAGGCGAGGGCGACCCTGGGCCTTTCGCCAGAGGGGCGCTACCTGTTCTTCCCCGCCGACCCGAGCCGGCCGGAAAAGCGGGTTGAGCTCGCCCGGTCCCTCGCCCAGGAGACCGGGGCTACCCTGCTCGAGGGTGGCGGAATCGCTCCCGAGGAGATGTCCACCTGGATGTCGGCAGCCGACGCCGTGGTGATCACCTCCCTTTACGAGGGATTCGGTCTCGCCTGCCTGGAGGCGCTCGCCTGCCTCAAACCCGTCCTCACCACTCCGGTCGGCGTTGCGCCATTCGCGACAGGGGGCCTGGAGGGCGTCCTCTGCGAAGAGTTCGACCTAGCTCGGTGGGCCAATTTCCTCGAGCCGATCATGGCTGGCCGAGTCCGGGAGGTACCCGGAGGGCGACGGGCGGCCCAGAGATTTGGCGCCAGGCGGATGGCCGAGCGGGTACTGGTCGCCTACGGTGAGGTCCTGGGGGCCTGAGAGAGTGGCAATCCGACCGGGCATCCGGTAAGGATTGCCCCAGAGGTGAAGGCCGAATGAGGAAAAGAGCGCTGAAGAAGCGTCGAGAGGAACTGCGCGAACTGCTCGCCGACCGCCGCGAGGCCCTCGGTGAGCTGGTCCTCGGGATGCACGTCCAGGGCGTGTGGGATGACGGCCTTCTCGCCCGGGGCGCTGCCGAGGTAAAGGAGGTCGAAGACGGCCTTGCCGAACTCGACCTCGAGGAAGCGCCTCCAACTCCCGAAACGTCCGAGGAGGTCGTCGAAACCTCCGCTGAGGTAGAGGAGGAGGATCCGAAGGAATCCCGGCGCCGATGGGGCAGGAAGCGCGACACCAGGGAAGAGGAGACCGAAACCGGGACCGGGCCCCCTGAGGCCGACTCAGCCGGGCTGGATGCATCGGCTGCCCATCCGGAGTTCGAAACGGCCGAGCACCCGGGGTAGCAGCGCCTGCCACCGGACCCCCCCGCGACTCCGCCACCGACCCCGAAGGCGCCCCCCACCAGGGCAGAGCCGGCTCCAGCAACCCCCCCTCCAGCTCCGGCTCCCGAGCCGTCCGCTGCAATACCGGAGGAGCCCGCCACCGAGGAACCGAAGAAGGCCCCCGAAACCCCGTCGAAGGAACCGAAGCAGACCGACTCGGCTCCGGCGCCTGCCCAAC
>JBJTBP010000032.1:0-27184 GCA_046091385.1 Solirubrobacterales bacterium
CACCCCGCCTGTGCCGACCCCGGCCGCAAAGGCGCCGGAGGCAGGACCGAGCCCCCTCGATGCGCTGGAGCGACGCCTCGAGCAGGAAGAGCGGGAGGCGAGGACGGCGGTCGAGACCGCAAAGGCGTCTGCCGGTGCGGAGTCGGGGACCGAAATCTCCTCCCTGATGGAGACCCTCCAGAGCGATCGCCAGAGTCTCGATCAAGCCCTCGCTGCAGCCTCGACCAGACTCTCCGACGCCGATCGTCAGGCGGGCGAGGCATCGGAACGGGCGGCTCGTCTGGAAGCCGAGAACCGGGAGGCCGCCGCCCGCTGGGTAAGGGAGCAGGCCGCCGATATCGAGGCCGACGCCGCCGTTGCCGCCGAAATGGCCGAACCGGGAACGGGAAGCGGCGCTCCGGCCGATGATGCCCGTGTCAAGGAACTCGAGACCGAACTCGACCGGGCCCGCTCCCAGCTCGATGAGGAGCGGCGAGAGAAGACCAGGGCGATCGAGAGTGCCGAGTCGAGGGTCAGGGACATCGAGGAACGGGCGAGCCGGGTCGAGACCGCCGAGGAAGGCGGCAATGGGGATGGGGCGCCCAACGCTGCCGAACTCCGTGAGGCCGCGGTCGGTTGGCTGCGAGGACAGATCGTCGCCCTGAGGCGAGAGATCGAGGCTGCCGAGCGGAAGGGCAAAGGGGAATCCTGATGGCCCTCGGCTTCGGTGGCAAACGGCAGACACGGCGTGAACGGAAGGCGATGTCCGATCACCTGGAAGACCTGCTCGATCTTCGTCAGGAAAAGCTGACCGAACTCGGGGGCCTCACCGTGGACATGTCGCGGGAAGGGTCCTTCGACAGGACCCTGCTGTCGGCCAAGGCCGACGAGCTGGTCAAGATCGACAGCGAGTCCGAGCTGGTGGTCCGTGGGCTCGAGGAGAAACTGACCCTCGACGAGCTCGAGGAACTGGCCCGCGGGGCCTCAGGGGACGGGGAAACCGCCTGACGGTGGCAGGATCGGCTCCGGCCGAGGGGTCTCATGACCTCGTCGTCATCGGCGGCGGGGCGGCAGGATTCTGGGTGTCGATCAGGGCAGCGGAGCAGGGTGCGTCGGTCTGCCTCGTCTCGCGCAAGCCACTGTCAGAGAGCTCCAGCTACTGGGCCCAGGGAGGCCTTGCTGCGGCGCTCGACCCCGCCGACTCGCCCGCCTCCCACGCGGAAGACACCCTTGTCGCCGGTCGCGGGCTCTGCCGCGATTCGGCCGTTCGGCTGCTCGTCGAGGGGGCACCCGGAGCGGTGGAGGACCTCGTCGCCCGGGGGATCGACTTCGACCGGGACGGGGACGGTCAACTCCAGCTGGCGCTCGAGGGCGGGCACTCGCACCGCAGGATCGTCCATTCCGGCGGTAGCGCCACCGGCCACCGCCTGACCGCATCGCTCTCGCGGCTGGTCGCCGATAACGAGGCGATCACGGCCCTGGAGGAAACCTCCGCCACTGCCCTCGCAACGGACGGGGAGAGGTGCCTCGGCGTCCAGACCGATCGCGGACTGATTCGGGGTCGAGCCACGGTCCTGGCTACCGGGGGGGCAGCAGCCCTCTGGAGCCGCACCTCCAACCCCTGGGGCGCGATCGGGGCGGGACCGGTTATGGCGAGTGCGGCCGGCGCCGACCTGGCCGATCTGGAGTTCTGCCAGTTCCACCCGACCTGCCTCCTGCTCCCGGGATCGGCCCAGGATGGCGCCTTGATCTCCGAGGCACTGAGGGGTGAGGGGGCGACTCTGGTCGATGCCTCCGGCAATCGGTTCACCGACGAACTCGCCCCCCGCGACCAGGTGACCGAGGCGATCCTCGCGGTAGAGGCCGATCAACCCGGCATCCCGGTTCACCTCGACCTGACCGGCCTCGACCCGGTCCACTTCCCCTCGGTCTTCGAGATGCTCGCCGGAGCGGGGCTGGAACCGACCGAGGAGCCGGTTCCGATCTCCCCCGGGGCCCACTACACGATGGGTGGCATCGAGGTCGACCTCGACGGCCAGAGCACTCTGCCCGGCCTGTTCGCAGTCGGTGAGTGTGCCTGTACCGGTCTCCACGGAGCCAACCGGCTGGCCTCCAACTCGCTCTCTGAGTGCTTCGTGTTCGGCGGACGAGCCGCCGTGGCAGCGCTCGAGCTCCCGGCTCCCGACTCGAAGGACCAGGCAGTGGATGAGCCCCCGGCATTCGAACCGCCGACGACCGAAACCCGCGAGGCCGTCTGGCAGCTCGCCGGGCCGATCAGGGACCGCCAGGGCCTCGAAGCCCTAGAACGAGATGACTACCCCCTGGCTCGGGCGATCGGTGCGACGGCCCTGGCGCGGGAGGAATCTCGAGGGGGGCACAGGCGGTCGGATTACCCGGACACCGACCCCGACCTGGACCGAACCCACCTCGTCTATGCCCCCGACGGCTCGATCACCCGGGAGGTTTGGGATTGAGTCCGGCCGAGCCCCAGGCGGTCAGGGTCGGCCTGGCCGCCGGGGCGTTCGGTGCGATCTGCGACCAGATGGGTGCAGCCCTGGTCAGGGCGGCACACTCAGCGAACATCAAGGAGCGCCGGGACTGCTCGACCGCGGTGTTCGATCCGGAGGGAAACCTCGTGATGCAGGCCGAGCACATCCCCGTCCATCTGGGTTCGATGCCGGCCTCGGTGGCCGAGGTGTCACGCCAGGACCAGGCTCCGGGTCGGTCCTGGTTCCTCAACGATCCCTACCACGGGGGGTCCCACCTGCCCGACCTGACGGTCGTGACCCCGGCCTTCGGTTCGGACGGGACCCTGATCGGGTACGCGGCAAATCGGGCCCACCACGCTGACGTCGGCGGTACCACCCCGGGATCGATGCCGGCCGACTCGCGCACCCTCGGGGAGGAAGGTGTCGTGATTCCACCTCGGGTTCTCGATGACCGGGCCATCGATGAGGTCGTGGCCCTGATGCGCCAGCCCGAGCAGCGGAGGGCCGACCTCCGGGCCCAGCTGGCGGCCAACCTGATCGGGACGCAAGGCCTTGGCTCGCTCGAAGACCGATTCGGACCGGACGGGCTGGCCAGGCGAATGACGGAGGTGATCGAGTACGCGGCCCGGCGGACCGAGGCGGCGATCAGAGAGATCCCCGACGGGACCTATTCGGCCAGGGACTTCCTCGAGGGTCGTGAGGGGGACCTCGAGCTGGTGCTCGAGGTGACGGTCGAGGGAGACCGACTCCGGTACGACTTCACCGGATCCTCCAGTTCCGACCCAGGCAACCTCAACTGCCCCCGCTCGGTCACGGAGGCCGCCTGTTACTTCGCGACCCGGGTGATCGCCGACCCGGATGCACCGGCGAGCTCCGGCACCTTTCGGCCGGTCGAAGTCGTGACCACGCCGGGATCCCTGCTCGAGGCAGCGGCCCCGGCGGCGGTCGTCGCCGGCAACGTCGAGACCTCCTCGCGAGTGGCCGATCTCTGCCTGGCGGCGTTCGGAAGGGCCCTCGGCCAGGGGACGATGAACAACGTGACGATGGGTAATGACCGATTCACCTACTACGAGACGATCGCCGGTGGTCAGGGAGCCTTCCCCGGGAGCGATGGCCCCGATGCAGTTCAGGTGGCGATGTCGAACACGCTCAATACGCCGATCGAGGCGCTCGAGATCGAGTTCCCTATGCGAGTCACCGAGTACTCGGTTCGGCGGGAAAGCGGTGGTGGCGGCGCCAGCCGTGGAGGCGACGGCGTCGTCAGGGAGTTCGAGGCGCTCGAGCCGATGGAGTTTTCACTTCTTACCGAACGCCGTCGTCACCGGCCGCCCGGCGCGGAGCAAGGACTTCCCGGCGAGCTCGGCCTGAACCTCCTGTTCCGACGAGACTCCGACCAGCCAGTGACCCTCCCCTCGAAGGACTCCGGGAGGCTCGAGGCCGGGGACACCTTGCGGCTCGAAACGCCCGGGGGCGGAGGGTATGGCGCGCCGGGCGGGTGAAGGTCCATCCGATCCCGTTCTCGGGGTCGACGTAGGAGGCACGTTTACCGACGCCGTGCTCTCGACTCCATCGGGGACCTTCGTGGCAAAGCGGCCGACGACCCCTGAAGATCAGTCGAGAGGGGTAATCGAAGCCGTTCGGGAGGTCCTGAAGGCCGCCGGGCTCGAACCCTCCGAGGTCCGATCCTTTGCCAACTGCACTACCGTCGCCACGAACGCCCTGCTCGAAGGGGCGGTCGCCCGCACAGCCTTCGTCGCGACCAGCGGTTTTTCCGACTTGGTCGAGATAGGTCGCCAGGACCGTCCGTCCCTCTACCGGCTCGAGGAGGCCCGTCCGGCACCCCTTGCGCCCCAGGGGCTGAGGGTCGAGGTTGTCGAACGGGCCGGTCCGGAGGGCGTGATCGAGGAGCTCACGCCGGATGAGCTGGACCGGGTGGCCGGAGAGGTCGCCGCACTCGACCCCGAGGCCGTCGCCGTCTGCCTGCTGCATGCCGACCGCTTCCCCGACCACGAAATCCGGATCGGCAGCGCGTTGCGGGACCGACTCGGGCCCGGGGTCTCGATCTCCCTCTCCTCGGAGGCGGTCGGGACCTTCCGGGAATACGAAAGGGCAGCGACCACCGAGGTGGATGCAGCACTCGGGCCGATCACCGCGGACTACCTGAGGAACCTCGCGAGCGGCGCGGTCGGGGAGGGGCTCCCCCAGCCCCTCGTGATGAAGTCGAGCGGGGGCCTCGCAACCCTCGGCGAGGCGGTGGACCACCCCGCCCGAATCGTCCTTTCCGGACCGGCGGGCGGCGCCGCAGCGGCGGCACGCATCGCCAACGAGTCGGGAGTCGGGAACCTGATCTGCGTCGACATGGGCGGCACTTCCTGCGACGTCTCGGTCGTCGAGATGGGCCTGGTCCGGGAGACCGGCAGCCGCGAGGTTGGCGGACGACCGATCGCCCTGCCATCGGTCGACATCGAGACAGTCGGTGCGGGCGGCGGATCGATCGGCTGGCGGGATCCCGGAGGAGCGCTCCGGGTAGGTCCCAGGTCGGCCGGGGCAGATCCCGGGCCCGCCTGTTACGGGCGCGGGGGCAGGAAGCCGACCGTCACCGACGCAAACCTGCTGCTGGGCCGGATCCCCGGGGGAACTTCACTCTCGGGGATCACGCCCGACCTGGATGCCGCAGGCAGGGCGGTCGGAGAGCTTGCCTCGAACCTGGACATGGCCTTCGAGGAGTGCGCGGCCGGGATGATCGCGATCGCCAATGCCGAGATGGTCCGGGCCGTTCGGGTGATGACGGTCGAGAGGGGTCTCGACCCCGCCGACTTCGCACTTCTCGCCTTCGGCGGCGCCGGCCCACTCCACGCGACGGAAATGGCCGATGAGCTAGGCATCGACCGGGTGCTACTGCCGGCCGATGGCGGGGTCTTGAGCGCCTTAGGGCTCGCCGGGGCCGATATCCGAAGGGATGAGGCCAGGACGGTCCTGGCCACCCTCTCGGAGCTTTCCCCGGAAGACCTGGACCGCCTCAGGGAGGGTGCAGACGAAGTTGTCTGGGAACTCAGGTACTCGGGGCAATCGTTCGAGCTCGAAGTGCTCCACGAGGGAACCGACCCGGCGGAGCTCGCTCTGGCATTCGAGGAGGAGCATGAGAGACGGTTCGGCTTTCGGTCTCCGGAAGCAGAGATCCAACTGGTGACAATCAGGAGACGCCAGGTCACCGAAGGGGGCATCGTTCGGCCCTCCGATGCGCCCGAGGTGACCGCCGAAGGACCGGCCGCCCTGGACCTCGGGGTCGCGACCGCCTGGGTCGGGTCCGGCTGGACCGCCCGACCGATGGGCGGAGGGATCCTGGAGCTCTCGAAGTCCTGAGGGACGCCCCTCGAGCGATTCCGAGTGCGTGACGGTCGTCACATTTCTTGACCAAGGCCCGGACGTGGGGTAGCCTCGCGGGTCCGCATTGATCGTTCGACGGTTCCCTTTGAATCGATCGAGTCTGATCAGCAACTGGAGAAAACCACCGCATGCCGATCGCTTTCAAGGAATGGGCCGTCACGGTCCGGGCCCTCTCAGAGGGGGAGCAGCTGCTGACCGTCGTTGCCGGTGATGGTCCCTCGGCCGACCTCGAGCACGAGACCTTCTTCCTCTATCCCACCTTCGAGCACGAGAACAACGATTTGGTCCGCGAGGCCCACCACCCCGAGCTGGGCAGGGCGCTCGAGGAAGGTGTGTGGCCCGACGAGGAACCTGCCCCACGCGACCTGCTCAGGGATGGCGGAATCGCCCAGCCGGACCGAGTCCGGATCCGTGCCTGGGCCGAGCTGGCCGGACGGGTCACGATCAGCAACCCGAAGGTGGTCGATGGCCTCTCACCCTTCTACGTATGGACCACGGATTACGCCGCAAAGCGTCTCGGATGGCGTCCGGGTCGACCACTCGACCTTCTGCTGCTTCGAGTTCACAGGATCCCTCGGCCGGTGACCGTACGGGTTCGCGAAGAGGCCAGGACCGACCCGGTCTGGGTCGAGATCGAACGGGAACTCCCCTTCGAGGGCACCCCGGTGATGGCGGACGACGAGTTCGACCGAGCCGTCACCGAGATCCGGACCGTCTGCCTTACCGGCGAGCGGACACCGGCCCTCGCCTGAACCGGTCCGAGCGGCCCCTCCTCACCCAGGGTTTGTGGTCCCCGGCCCGCTCTAACCTGATTCCGGCCGATGGCCTGGAACGAAACGACCTCTCTCACCTTCTCCGCCCGTCATGACGATGCCGATGCCGCCTACTCGGAGGGGATCCTCGACGGGCTGGAGAGCCTGAGCCTCAAACTCGAAGACCGGTTCGAGACGGTCCCCGGCGGAATCACCGTCGTGGTGCACCCGAAGGGCGCCTGGCTCGACTTCGCCCACCCCTTCCTCCCCCTGGTCAGGTGGTCGTCAGCCCCGGCCGGCCGGCGATATCTGGTCGGTTGGGCGATGACCGGGGAGATCCACGTCCTCGGAGAGGCCGCGTTGGAGAAGCGGGCTGCCGGCGATGCCTCATTCGAGGCCCTGAAGGGATCTGCCGAGAGGCTCTACGCACAGTTGGTGATCGCTGCCAACAACGGCCGGATGCCGCCGCCGTGGTCTCCCTCCAACTTTCGCCGCTACCTGGAGTGGGCCTGGCTGGTGGAGGGATCGGCCCAGCACTTCGCCCGTCAGGTAGACCTGTTTCGGCCGGCGGTCATCCGCCGTTTGAGGGAGGGGGCGCGGCCCGCCTTCCCCCCGGCGAGGCGCGACGCGACGATACTCGGCGGAACCGTCTTCGATCTGCTCGAGGAGTACCGCGGCGGCGGTGCCTGTGAGCTGCTGGTCGCTCGACTGAGGAAGAGCGGCCCGCGCTCCAACCTCGAGACCGCATTCGACCTCCGCTTCCGGGAGGTCGAAGACCTATGGCGCGACTACCTGAGGCAGGTGGTGGACCGGAAGGTCGAGACCGAGGGTCCTTTGGCAGAGGTGGTGACCGACGACCTGGACGGGTCAGGAGGCCAGGACCAGGCCTAGGAACTTCCGGGTTCGCTCATTTCGGGGTGCATCGAGCACCTCGGCGGGGGGGCCCTGCTCGACGATAACCCCGCCATCCATGAAGATCGTCCGGTCGGAGACCTCCCGGGCAAACCCCATCTCGTGGGTCACCGAAATCATCGTCATCCCGCTGTCGGCCAGCTCCCTCATAACGTCGAGGACCCCCTGGACCAGTTCGGGGTCGAGGGCGCTGGTCACCTCGTCGAACAGCATCACCTCGGGATCCATCGCCAGCGCCCTGGCGATCGCCACCCGCTGTTGCTGCCCGCCGGAGAGCCGATCCGGGTACTCGTCGGCCTTCTCGTCAAGCCCGACCCTGCCGAGCAGCTCCCGGGACTTCCGGTTGGCCTCGGCCTTCGATCGGCCGAGCACTTTCACCTGGGCGAGCGAGACGTTCTCGGTGGCGCTCAGGTGGGGAAAGAGGTTGAACTGCTGGAAGACCATCCCGACCTCGCGCCTCAGCTGATCCAGGTTCTGGGGCTTGCCGTCACCGAAGACCTGGGCTCCGGCCACCCGGATCGTCCCCCCGGAGGGCTCTTCCAGAAGGTTGATGCAGCGAAGCAGGGTGCTCTTACCCGAGCCACTCGGACCGATCACGCAGACGACCTCGCCCTTCTCGATCTCGAGATCGATGCCGGTGAGGACGTCGAGTTCGCCGAAGCTCTTCTTCAGGTCCCCGATCTGGATGATCGGCTCGCTCAAGGGACTCCCCTCTGGACCTTGAGGTTCTGCCGGTTGATCATCCAGTCGACGAATCGGGCCAGCGGGATGGTGACCAGGAGGAAGAGAACGGCGCCCAGGGTCAACGCGGATGCATTGAAGGTTTCCGAGTAGACGTCCCTACCGGCCTGGACGGTCTCGACCAGCCCGATCACGCTGACCAGGGAGGTGTCCTTCATCAGGGCGATGAAGTCATTCAGCAGTGGCGGGATCACCTTGCGGACGGCCTGGGGAACGATGATGAACCGCATCGACTGCCCGTGGCTCATACCCAGGGACCTGGCTGCCTCGGTCTGGCCCGACGGGACCGCTTCGATGCCGGCCCGATAGACCTCGGCCATGTAGGCGCCGTAGGTAAGGGTGATCGCGATCGTGCCGTACCAGAAGGGTGAGGGCAGCCCGAACCACCGCGGAATCCCGATCGCCTCGGGGATCACCCCCTCCGAAGCGAGCGCCCCGAGTCCCCCGTAAATCAGGAAGATCACCAGCAGCAGGGGTATGCCCCTGAGGCCGTCGATGTAGGCGACTGTCAGCCACCTGACCGGGGCAAATGCCTTGCCGGGTAGCTGCCTCAGTACGGCGAGGACGAGCCCCCAGAGCAGGGAAAGGATCCCGCCGAGGATCGAAAGTCGAATCGTCCACCAGAAACCCTCGAGGACGTACCCGAAGTTGTCCTCGATGATCGTGAAGTCGAAATAGGTCTGGAAAAAAGCGTCCATCGTCGTTCACCGAATGGTGGTCCGCCCCCTCCCGGTGGCGAATACCGGGGCGGTATGGGGAAAGAAGAGGGGGCGCCGCTGGCGCCCCCTCTGGCTCTCTTTCCTTTACGAACCCTCGCCCGGGTTCTCGGTCGTCCCGTCGACCACGCCCTTGGGCGGCTTCGTCTTGAAGTACTTCTGGTAGACGGCGTCGAGGCGGCCGTCCTCCTTCATCTTCTGGACGATCTCGTTGACCTTGTCCAGGAGCGCCGTGTTCTTCTTGGCGAAGGCGAACCCGTAGAGCTCACCGGTCGGGATCAGGGTCGCGATGTCGAACCCGGTCTGGCCATTGTCGAGCGCATCCTGTGCAACCGGCTGGTCGATGATCGTCGCGTCGACCTGTCCGGCCTTGACCGCGTCGATCGCCGCCGGGCCGTTCGGGAATCCCCGGACTTCCGAGGCGTCCGTCTCGTCGTTCGCGTAGGCCTCGCCGGTGGTTCCGTCCTGGGCGCCGACGATCTTGCCGGAGAGATCCTCCACCGTGCTGATGTCGGAGTCGGGCGGGACCAAGAGGGCCTGCTCGGCCTCGTAGTACGGATCCGAGAAGTTGACCGTCTGCTGCCGCTCGGGCGTGATCGTCGAAGCGGAAGCGACCATGTCGAACTTGCCCTGGGCCACGTCGGTGAAGATCGTGTCGAAGCCGGTGTCCTGGATCTTCAGCTTCAGACCCATGTCCTTGGCGATCTCCCTGACGATGTCGATATCGAAGCCCTTGTAGTCAGGCGCCCGGCCGAACTCGAACGGCGGGAAGGGAATGTCGGAACCGACAGTCAGCGTCCCGGACTGGATCAGTTCGGAATCGACCGAACCTCCGGAACTGGAGTCGCTGCTGCAGGCGGCAAATACGGTGGCGCCGGCGAAAAGCGCGAACAGCGCAAGGATCGCCGAGATGCGGGACGACTTCATTGGTGTAGCTCCTCCTCTTTCTCTGGAACTGGGACGACGGACAGCCCGGGAAGTATGCCACCGATCACACAAACGATGCCCCGACCGGTCGCCCCGGGGGCTAAACTCCGAAAGGCGGTCGGAATGACCGTGTTCGAGATAGGCCCACGATGAGTCCGTACTACGACCTCCTCAACAAGCCGTGTGGCGGCACCTTCCACGACCTGGTCGAATCGATCGGCCATACCCCCATGGTCGAGTTGAGTTCCTTCTCGCCCAAGGAGGAGGTCAAGGTCTTCGCCAAGCTCGAGTCGGCGAACCCGACCGGCTCGGTCAAGGATCGGGTCGCGCGGTCGCTGATCGAGAGCGCCGAGGCCGAGGGGGCGATCGAGCCCGGTGTGACGATCCTCGAACCGACTTCCGGCAACACCGGGATCTCCCTGGCGATGATCTGCCGGGTCCGTGGCTATCCGCTGAAGGTGGTGATGCCCGACAACGTCACCCCCGAGAGGACCGAGATCCTGAGGATGTACGGAGCCGAGATCGTCTACTCAGAGGGGGCGAAGGGCTCGAACGGGGCGGTCGAGCTGGCCCTCGAGATGGCCTCGGATCCGGGCTACTACATGCCCTACCAGTACGGAAACGAGGCAAATCCCCTCGCCCACTACAACGGGACCGCGGTCGAGATCCTCGAGGAGCTCGATTCCGTCGCCGCCTTCGTGGCCGGTCTCGGCACCGGTGGGACTTTGATGGGCAACGGGCGACGGTTGAAGGAGAACGATCCCGAAACCCTCCTGGTCGCCTCCGAGCCGATGCATGGTGAGGCCGTCCAGGGACTCCGATCCCTGGAGGATGGCTTCATCCCACCGATCCTCGACATCTCGCTCCTGGACCGGAAGATCATGGTTTCGAACCTCGACTCGGTCCTCTGGACAAGGAAGCTGCTCGAGCAGGAGGGTATCTTCGCCGGGGTCTCGGCGGGGGCGACCGCAGCGATCGCCGTGAGGATCGCCGGGGAGATCGACGAGGGGAACATCGTCTTCCTGGTGCCCGATGGTGGATGGAAATACCTCTCCTCGGGGATCTACACCCAGCCACTCGATGACCTGGGTGACCTTGACGCCACCAACTGGTGGTGAGCAGGTGAAATTCGGCCGACACCTGACGGACCAGATAGTCCGGCAGGCCCTCGACGAACGACCGAATGAGTGCTGTGGCCTGGTCGGGGGGCGCGAGGGGCGCGCCGAGACGGTCTACCCGGCGACCAACGCCGAGGACAGTCCATTCCGGTACTCGATCTCTCCTCGAGAGCAGCTCGAACTGGTCAACCGGATCGAGGAATCAGGCGAGGAGATCGTCGCGATCTACCACTCCCACACCAAGACCGAGCCTTATCCATCGGAAACCGACGTGAACCTCGCAGTGGGCTGGCCGGACGTGGCCTGGCTGATCGTCTCGCTGAAGGACCCGGAGCGGCCCGAACTCCGGGCCTTCCGAATCGTCGATCGCCAGATCGAGGACGTCGACCTTGAAATTGGGTAGATGGTCCCGGCGGGAGCGGCCCCCCGCCCCGGTCAAGGTCGCCTGGGCCCGAAATCTTGCCGAGGCCGAGCTGATCGAAGGGCTGCTCGACTCGGAGGGGATTCCCTGTCTGATCCAGCGGACAGCGGCTGCCGACGTCCCGGACTTTCTCGCAGCCGGCCCCAGGAACATCCTCGTTCCGGCCTCGGCGGCCGAAGAGGCCCGGGAGATACTCGGACGGGGTGAAGGGGTCGGGCTACCGGGCGAGTAGGCGCGGCTCAGCCGCCGGCCATCGCCGGCAGGATCATCACGGTGTCGTCTGCGGCCACCGTCGTCTCGAGCCCTTCCAGGACCCGTACATCCTCGTCGTTCAGGTAGACGTTCACGAACCGGTTCAGCTCCTCGTCCTCCCCGAAGAGCTGGGGCCTCGTGTCGGGGTGCTGGGACACGAGCGCCTCGAGCACCGCTCCGACGGTCGCGCCCTCCAGCTCGACTTCGGACTGATCGCCGGTGTGCTGGCGGAGTACGGGTGGAATCTTGACCTTGGCCATCGCGGAGATCGTAACGGGAGAGTCAGGAACCCGTATGGCCGCCGCAGAAGGCTTCGTAGTCCGGGAACTTCCCGAGGTCCTCGATCTCGGGTGCCTCGGAGCCGCAGACCGGGCAGTCCGGATCCTGTCGAACCTTGAGCTCGGTGAACCTGGTCGTCAGGGCCTCGTAGAGGAGGAGTCTGCCGATCAGCGGCTCGCCGATCCCGAGCACCAGCTTGATCACCTCGTTGGCCTGGAGCAGACCCATAACGCCGGCCATCACCCCGAGCACACCGTTCGCCGAGCAGCTGGGTGCGAGCTCCGGTGGCGGTGGTGTCGGATAGAGGCACCGGTAGCAGGGGCCTTCGCCGGGGACGAAGGTCGAGATCTGTCCATCGAAGCCCAGGATCGAGGCCGAGACGACCGGCTTGCCCAAACGGACCGACGCGTCGTTCAGCAGGTAGCGGGTCGGAAAGTTGTCGGCCCCATCGACGATCACGTCGTAGGCACCGATGATCTCGAGGACGTTGTCGGCATCGAGTCGGGTGCCGTACTCGACCACCTCGACGTCGGGGTTGAGCGCCTCGATCGCCTGGCGGGCCGAGGCGGTCTTCGGTTCACCGATCCGGGTGGTGTCGTGGATCACCTGGCGCTGCAGGTTGGAGGCATCGACCACGTCGTCATCGACGATCCCGATCGTCCCGATTCCCGCCGCCGCCAGATAGAGCGCCGTCGGGGCACCGAGCCCGCCGGCCCCCAGCAACAGCACCATCGCTTCGAGCATCCGTACCTGTCCGTCGGCGCCGACCTCGGGCAGGAGGAGGTGGCGCGAGTAGCGGTTTCGCTGCTCAGGGGTAAGTGAGGCCTCCGAGACGACGGGCAGGCCCTGCTGCTGCCACTCAGCGATACCGCCGACCATATTGGCGACGTCCTCGTAGCCCATCTCGATCATCTGCCGGGCGGCCGCCTCTGACCGCGTGCCGGCGGCGCAGTAGACGATCACACGGGCCGAGCGGTCCGGGATCTGCTGCTCCACGTTGTCGGCGACCATCGCCGGGGGGATCAGGATGCAGCCGTCGATGTGTGCGGCGGAGTGTTCGTGGGGCTCGCGGGTGTCGAGGAGTACTACGTTGCCTGCCTCGATCTCCGCACGGGCACGGTCGACCGGGATCTCCTCGAGCTCAGTGCCTTTCTCAGCCGACTTCGGTTCCATCTTTCCTTCCCCGACCTCCTGCTTTCCGGGCCTAGGGGGCCGGAAAGCCAATGGGTCTAATTCCTATCGGGTATTCGGACTTGACCGGATGAGTCTACATGTGGGAAGCAGCCGCCCCGGACGAATTCCCCTCCCGACTCAGAGCGACGGGCGCATCTGGCGGAGCCGCTCGACCCTCTCCTCGATCGGCGGATGGGTCGAGAAAAGTCCTGCCAGACCCCTCGCCTTGAACGGCTTGACGATGTAGAGGGGCTCGGTCGCGTCGTTTACGTGTCCCTGCATCGGGATCTGCTCGGTACCGGCCTCGAGTCGGAGCAGCGCGCTGGCCAGGGATTCCGGCTCACCGGAGATCTGGGCGCCGCCGGCATCGGCCGCGTACTCACGCTGCCGGGAGACCGCCAGCTGGATGATCGAAGCGGCGAGCGGGGCCAGCAGGACCATCGCCAGGACCCCGACCAGTCCGAGCGGCGAGTTGTTGTCGCTGCCGAACCACATCAGCATGTACCCGCGGTAGGTGATCGCGGCGCCGATCGTGGCCGCGACCGACTGGATGAGGATGTCGCGGTGCTTGATGTGGGCCAGCTCATGGGCGACGACTCCGCGGAGCTCGTTCTGGGGGAGGAGCTGCATGATCCCCTCGGTGACCGCCACTGCCGAGTTGTTGTAGTTCCGCCCGGTCGCGAAGGCATTCGGCTGTGCCTGGGGAATCGTGTAGAGCTTCGGCATGGGCAGGTCCGCCGTCTGGCAGAGCTCACGGACCATCTCGTAGAACTCCGGGTGCTCGGACTCCTCCATCGGCTCGGCCCGGCTCATCTTCAGGGCCAGCTTGTCGCTGAAGAAGTAGGTGAAGAAGTTGATCGCCGCCGCTCCGAGCAGGAAGAGGATGGCCATGTCGGGGCCGCCGATCAGGAAGCCGATCGCGACGAGGAAGCCCGAGAGCAGGGCCATCAGCATGGTCGTCCTCAGGGTCGCTGCGAATGTCGATTCACGGGTGGTCTTCATCAGTGGTTCTCCTTGGTCGTGCGGCTGCTTCTTTCTCGGTACACGACCCCCCTGGGACGGGCCGAATCCGGCTCCGAGACCTCTTTAGATATTACCCGACTGATCGTCTAGGATTTGTGCCGTGCTGTTCTCGACGAAAGCGGAATATGGCGTTCGCCTGATGGTCGAACTCGGTCGCGACCAGCGCGACCAGCCACTCTCGCTCGCCTCGATCGCCGAAGCCGAGAACCTGCCCCTCTCCTACATGGAGCACCTTGTGGCGAGACTGAGGCAGGCCGGCCTCGTCGAATCGACGAGGGGTGCGCGGGGTGGCTACTCGCTGGGTCGCGATCCCGCCGAGATCACGATGCTCGAGGTGGTCGAAGCCCTGGAGGGGCCGATCGTCCCGATGGAATGTTTCGAGACCGAACCGGAGGGCAGGGTCCAGTGCTCACACCTCGCCCCGGAGGACGGCCCCTGTGCAACGAAGCTGCTCTGGACCCGCGTACATGGTGGAGTTACCGACGCCCTGCGGGAGACGACGCTTTCCGATCTCGTCGAGTTCGCCGGTGAACGCGGCCGGAACCCCCAGCCGGTCGGCAGCCCGGCCTGAAACCGACCGGATCGAGCAACGGGTCCGGGAGCGAACCCCGACCCGAATCGAAGGACCTGTAAACCCAGAAAAGGAACGGAGCGAAGGACAGATGCCAGAACTCGAGATCAAGGACCTCCATGTGAGTGTCGACGACAAGGAGATCCTCAAGGGGATCGACCTCTCTGTCGGCAAAGGGGAGGTCCATGCCCTGATGGGTCCCAACGGATCCGGCAAGTCGACCCTGGCCAACGCGATCATGGGTCATCCGGCGCTCGACGTGACCGAGGGCTCGATCCTGGTCAACGGTGAGGACCTGACCGGGTCCGACCCCGACGAGCGATCGCTTGCCGGGGTCTTCATGGCCTTCCAGTACCCGGTGGCGATCCCCGGGGTGGCGGTCTCGAAGTACCTGAGGATGATCCTCAACGCACACCGTGAGGCTGCCGGGGAGGAACCACTGAAGATCAAGGAGTTCGCCGATCAGGCCCGCGAGGCGATGGACCTGGCGAACATCCCCCAGGACTTCTCGAGCAGGTACCTGAACGACGGCTTCTCCGGCGGTGAGAAGAAGCGGATGGAGATCCTCCAGTTGGCACTCCTCAAGCCGGAGATAGCGATCCTCGACGAGACCGATTCCGGACTCGACATCGACGCACTGAAGACCGTTGCGGACGGGATCAACAAGTTCACGGGTCCGGACATGGGGGCCCTGGTGATCACCCACTATCAGCGACTCCTGCACATGGTCGAGCCCGACGTGGTCCACGTCATGTACGACGGCAAGATCGTCAAGGAGGGTGGTGCCGAACTGGTCGACCAGCTCGAGGCCGAGGGCTACGGCTGGATCCGCGAGGGAGTCGAGGCGGCGAGCTGATGGAGGCCGCATCCCCCACCTCCCCCTCCCTTCCCCGGTCGGTCGAGGAGATCCGATCCGAGTTCCCGATCCTCGGACGGGATGTCAACGGGGTGCCGCTGGCCTACCTCGACAACAGCGCCACGGCCCAGAAGCCCGCGGCCGTGATCGATTCGATCTCGGAATTCCTGCGAAACCACAACGCAAACGTCCACCGGGGAGTCCACACCCTCTCCGAGGAAGCGACCGCTCTCTACGAGGGAGCCAGGGGCAAGGTGGCCGGGTTGTTCGGGGCAGAGGCCCGGGACGTCATCTTCACCCGTAATGCGACCGAAGCGATCAACGTCGCCGCGCAGGCTTGGGGCGAAGCAAACCTCGAACCAGGCGACCTCGTGGTGTTGACCGAGATGGAGCACCACTCGAACATCGTGCCCTGGTACCTGGCCGCTCGACGGGCCGGAGCCGAGCTCGAGTGGGTCCCGGTCGACGACGAGGGCAGGCTCGACCGGGATGCCGTCTCCAAGGCGATGGAGAAGGGCCCGCGCGCGGTCGCGATGACCCACGTCTCGAACGTCCTCGGAACGCGTAATCCCGTCGAAGAGCTGGTCGCCGAGGCGAAGCAGGCCGGGGCGCTGACCCTGGTCGACGGAACCCAGGCGGCGCCGCGAATTCCGGTCGACGTGGCTGCGATAGGAGCCGACTTCTACGCGATAACCGGACACAAGCTGTACGGACCGACCGGGGTCGGGGTGCTCCATGGAAGGCGTGAGGTCCTCGAGGGACTCGAGCCTTTCGAGGGCGGTGGTTCGATGATCTCGAAGGTAGGCAAAGACGGGATCACCTGGGCCTCCCCACCGGCCCGATTCGAAGCCGGGACTCCGATGATCGCCGAGGCGGTCGGCCTCGGGGCGGCCGTCGACTGGGTCGAAGAGCTCGGGGTAGGGGCGATCGGGGCCCACGAGAGGGCAATTGGCTCTTGTGCCCTCGAGCGCCTCGGGGAGGTAAAGGGTCTGACCGTCTTCGGCCCGCCGGAGGGTGACGACCGCGAGGCGATCGTTTCGTTCGACCTCGAAGGGGTCCACCCCCACGACGTCGCCCAGATTCTCGATCGCCACGGCGTCGCGGTCAGGGCCGGGCACCACTGCAACCAGGTCTTGATGGAACGCCTTGGGGTGCCGGCCCTGACCCGGGCGAGCTTCGCGGTCTACAACACCCCCGAGGAGGTCGACCGCCTGGTCGAGGGACTCGAGGACTGCAAGCGGATCTTCTCCGACGATGGGTGACCGGGGTGGACGAGCTCTACCGCGAACAGATCCTCGAGCACTACAAGCGACCCCACAATTTCGGGCGGATCGACGATCCGGACCTCGAGTTCGAAGACAACAACCCGTTCTGTGGCGACGAGCAGCATGTGACCATCCGGCTCGACGAAGACGATCGGGTGGCCGAGGTCAGGTTCGAGGGAAAGGGCTGTGCGATCTCCACCGCGGCAACTTCGATGCTGACCGACGAGTTGGCCGGACTAACCCGGGACGAGCTGGTCACCCTGCCGAAGGAGAAGGTTCTCGATCTTCTCGGGATCGAGATCTCGGCAACCAGGATGAAGTGCGCGCTGCTCGGCCTCAAGGTGGTCAAGGGGGCAGGGCTCGGCCGGGCGGTCGACTGGGAGGCTTGACCGGCACCTCGGACCGATATCATCTAATTCCTACTCTGGCAGTAGGGAAAACTGCTGAATCGAAGTCAGGAAAGGAAAAGTCGGGTACCGACAGAGGGTAATTTGAACGGCGAAGGCAAGAAGATCGAAGTCTGCCCCGTGGCCGAGCTGGAACCCGGTTCGGTCCGGGTCGTCGAGACCGGCGACGTCCCCATAGCGGTGTTCAACTGCGAGGGAACGATCCTGGCGATCGAAGACCGCTGCTCGCACGACGACGGACCCCTCGCCGAAGGTACCCTTGACCAGTCCGGGTGCACTGTCGAATGCCCGAGGCACGGATCGCTCTTCGACTTGAAGACCGGGCAGCCCAAGACACTGCCGGCCTTCCAGCCGGTCAGGACTTTTCCGGTGGATACCAGTGACGACACGATCAAGGTGGAGGTCTGACGATGGCAACTCCCGAGGTAATCGAAGAGAAGGAAAAGGTCCAGGGGATCAACGCCGACTACGAGGAGAAGTTCGGCTTCCACGATCCCGAGACCGGTTATGCCTACAAGGCACCGAAGGGGCTGACCAGGGAGATCGTCGAGCAGATCTCGGAGTACAAGGATGAACCGGAATGGATGAGGGAGTTCAGGCTCAAGTCGCTCGACTACTTCGAGTCCCGGCCGACCCCGCAGTGGGGCGGTGACCTCGACCAGATCAACTTCGACGACATCCACTACTTCGTGCGCGCCTCCGAGCGGGCCGAACGCGACTGGGACGACGTGCCGGAGGACATCAAGAACACCTTCGACCGGCTCGGCATCCCCGAGGCCGAAAGGAAGTTCCTGGCCGGCGTCGGCGCCCAGTATGAGTCCGAAGTCGTCTACCACCAGGTAAACGAGCAACTCGAGAAGCAGGGCGTGATCTTCCTCGACATGGACACCGCGCTCAAGGAGCACGAGGACATCGTTCGCGAATACTGGGCCACGGTCATCCCGGCGAACGACAACAAGCTGGCCGCCCTCAACTCGGCCGTCTGGTCGGGCGGCTCCTTCGTCTACGTGCCGAAGGGCGTCAAGGTGGAGATGCCGCTGCAGGCCTACTTCCGGATCAACACCGAGAACATGGGTCAGTTCGAGCGGACCCTGATCATCGCCGAGGAAGGTTCCGACGTCCACTACATCGAGGGCTGCACGGCCCCCGTCTACTCGACCGATTCCCTCCACTCCGCGGTGGTCGAGATCATCGCCAAGCCCGGTTCGAGGGTCCGGTACACGACCGTCCAGAACTGGTCGCAGAACGTCTACAACCTCGTGACCAAGCGGGCGATCGCTCAGGAGGGCGCGACGATGGAGTGGGTCGACTGCAATCTCGGATCGAAGCTGACAATGAAGTACCCGTCGATCTACCTGACCGGGGAAAGGGCCCACGGCGAGGTTCTCTCGATCGCCTTCGCAGGCGAGGGGCAGCATCAGGATGCCGGAGCCAAGATCATCCATGCGGCCCCTAAGACGACCTCCTCGATCTTCTCCAAGTCGATCTCGAAGGATGGCGGTCGCTCGACCTACCGCGGCCTGCTCGAGGTTGCCGACGGGGCGACCGAGACCCGTTCGAAGGTGGTCTGCGACGCACTCCTACTCGACGAAGACTCGCGCTCGGACACCTACCCGACGATCCGGATCGACGCCAACGATGCGGACATCGGCCACGAGGCCACCGTCTCGAAGGTCGGCGACGACATGCTGTTCTACCTCCAGAGCCGCGGTCTCTCCGAGGAGGAGGCCTCGAAGATGATCGTCAACGGATTCATCGAGCCGGTGACCAAGGAGCTCCCGATGGAGTATGCGGTCGAGCTCAACCGGCTGATCGAGCTGCAGATGGAGGGCTCAATTGGGTAGCCCGGTCGCGGGCGCGCCCGAGTGGGGGGGCGGGCGGAGGGAGAAGGCGCGGGGGCTGGGGGAGACCCTGCCGCCGCCCGCCCCCCAGGGCACCGGGTGGGAGTTGACTTCGCTGGACGGGCTTGAGCTCGAGGGCTACTCGGCCTCACCGGCCGGTGCGACCATCGATGGAGGGGATGGCGAGGTCACCGTGATGCCGCTGGCCGAGGCGATCGAGCAGCACACCGATCTGGTCGAAGCGCACCTCGGATCGCTCGTCGCGGCAGACGATCCGTTCGTCGCCCGGAACGAGGCCGAATGGACCGACGGGGTCTTCATCCACGTCCCCAAGGGCGTCGTAGTCGATCAGCCGATCCGGATTGGGCTCGACCTCGACCAGGCCGGAGCGGCCGTCTACTGGCGGACCCTGGTCGTGCTCGAGGAAGGAGCGAGTGCCGAGGTCTGGGAGGACTACCGGTCCTCCGACGACGGCACCGATGCCCTGCTGAACACCGTGGTCGAGGTCTCGGTCGGCCAGGCCGCCAAGCTGCATTACGTGACCTCCCAGGACCTCTCCGAGAGGGCCTGGCTGTTCTCGACCCAGCGGGCGACCGTGGATCGTGACGGACTGCTCGACTGGGCCGCACTCGGATTCGGGTCCGGAAACGGCAAGGTCCGGATGACCACCCGACTGGTCGGAACGGGCTCCGAGGCACGGGTCACCGGCGGCTACGCCGGTGGGAACGGGCAGCACCTCGACTACGACACCCTCCAGGAACACGCGGCCGAGAACACGATTTCCGACCTCGCCTTCCGCGGAATCCTCGCCGATCAGGCCACGGCAGTCTGGCGGGGGATGATCAAGGTCAAGGAGGGTGCCCAGAAGACCGACGCCTTCCAGGAGTGCCGGAACATGCTGCTCTCCCCCGATGCGCACGCCGACGCGATTCCGGGCCTCGAAATACTCGCCGACGACGTCGCCTGCACCCACGCAGCGGCGATCGCCCAGGTCGATCCGACCCAGATGTTCTACCTCGAGTCCCGTGGGCTGGATGAGGAGACCTCGCGCTCCCTGATCGTCGAGGGCTTCCTCCAGTCCCTGCTCGAACGGCTGGGCGAGGGTCCGGTCCGGGACGAGATCGCGGGGAAGCTCGAGGAGCGGCTGACCGAAGTCCTCTGAGGAGGATCGGGGGGTCCCCCCGTATCCGGACCCCTCTCAGGCGTTGGTGACCGAGAGCAGGAAGAGGCCGAAGCAGGTGAAGGCCACCATCACTCCGAGCATCCAGTACTGCGACCGGGTTGCAGCGCGGTAGTCGCCCCAGATCGCGAGGGCCCGATCGTGGGCGAGCGCGAGGGCCGCGACGTGGCCGGCGATCAGTGCGGCGACCTGAACGTACCAGGTGAACTCGGGGGTGATCAGGCCGTAATCCACTCCGCTCCCGGCCGTCCCGAAGAGATCGGTGGTACCGCTCCCCAGTGGGTCTGACAGCAGGAAGGTGAACTGGGCCTGCACCTGGAAGGCGAACAGGCTGAAGTAGTGAGCCACCAGATAGGCAAAGGCGATCGGGATCAGGACGTGGCCGAACGACCGGGCTAGCTCGCGCCTGGAGGGCGCCCCCGGCACGGTCGACATGCCCCGGATCCCGACGGTGAAGATCAGGGCGACGATCAGCACGCTGAGCCCGAGCACAGCGGTCGCCCCGAGGCGCCCCGAGGCCAGGGGACCAAAACCCAGGTCACCCAGCCAGGAAGTGACAGCGTCGAGCGGACTGGAAAGGATTCCCTCCTGGGCACCATCGAAGGTCGTCGAGCCGACGGCAGCTACGGCGACGGCGATCGACCCGGCACCGGCCACCCAGGTCGTGGTCCCCGACATGAATTTCCGGACGCCGAGGCGTCCCTGCCTGACCGCCAGCTTCCCGAGGGATCCGTACATCCCGAAGTAGACCGAGAAGACCTCTCCGTTCGCAAACCACTTCTCCCGGCCGAAGAGGGCGACCATGGCCAGCGTGTAGACGGTGTAGAGGATCGTCGCCGTGGCGATCGCCTTCGGCTCTACTCCGATTGCAACCGAGTTGCCGGATCCGTAGATCAGCTCAAGCCAGACGACGGCCAGGAGGCCGATCGCGGCCGGCCACCGGCCCAGCCGCTCTGGATAGGTGAGGTGCGATGGCTCCCTTCCCAGACCCCTCCTCACCAGCCAGCTGACCGGGGTCGAGAGGGCCCGCCAGGGATTGACCAGCTGGAAGACGTCCCCGAAGGCGACGGCTACTGCTGGGAAGCCGAGCCAGACCGTCACGAAGACGAAGGTGGTGGTGAAGTTACGGTCGGGTGCCTCGGTCCCTTCGAGTCCGGCGTAGATGACCAGCCAGAGCAGGAAGACGCCGACCAGACCGCCGAGTAGTCGGAGGGGCCAGAAGGTCGGAAGCCTGCCCAGGAAGCCGCCGAGTGGCCGCCAGGAATCCTCTTCGTACCTGACCTTCCGCCACCCGGCGGCGATCACGAAGAAGGAGACGATCAGTACGAGCGATGCGCCCCAGGCGAACAGCCAAACCGGCAGGGGTATGTCCTGGCCGGTGGCCAGGGCATGTGCGAAAAGGGGTTCGATCAGGAGGCGTCTACACCGTCGAGGAGGCGCCAGTTGGCGCGGAAGGCCTCCTCGGCGGCCCGGGCTAGCTCATCCTCGTCGAAGTCGGCCATGTACCGCTCGACCAGCTTTCGCCCTTCCTCGGCGTGCCCTACGTCCATCGTCGCGTGAACCGTGAAGTACTCCCGCCCCGGGGCATCATCGATCCCGTAGAACTCGGAGAGACCCTTCGACTTGGTCTTCGAGATCTCGGGCTGGCCCGATTCGACCGCGAACAGGCGGGCGAGCTGTGGTCCGAAGCCATCGGCCCTGGTCCAGGCCTCGACACATTCGACCGTCTCGGGGTTCGGCTCGGCTTTGGCGTCGCCGCCTACCGCATCCACGAACTGGTCCCAGATCCCGACGTGGTCAGCCTCCTCGCGGGCGTGGGCTTCGAGGCCCGTGCGCTCGGCCTCCGGCGCCGCCCCGGCAACGCCGGCACTCATCGTCGCCACGGCCTCGGTCGCATACCTGTACTGGCCCGAGTAATCGGCCAGCTCGTCGAGGGTCAGCTCCCCCGCCGACCACCGCTGGTAGAAGGGGTGTTCGAGGACGTTCCACCTGGCTCGAGACTGTTCGATGCGATCCCAGAGGTTCATCTTTTGCGGACTCTCCTTGCGGTCGTTGACGGACCCCGATCATAGAACAGCGACCGGCCCGCCCGGGCGTCGATGGGCAACCTCCCGTCCCTAGAATCGAAAGGGTGAACGAGACGGTGGATCGGGCCAGGGACGACATCCGAGCGCCCGACCTGCCGGAGGGAGGGATCTGGGTGGGGGACGACCCCGGCCGGATGGATGGGCTGGTATCGAGGGGACCCGTCCTGGTCCACTTCTTCGACTTCTCCCAGCTCAACTCGGTCCGGACGATTCCCTACCTGAACGGCTGGGTCGAACGGTACGGCCCTCTGGGCCTGACCGTACTCGGGGTCCAGGCCCCCCGTTTCCCGTTCGGTGGCGATCCCGAGGAGGTAGCCGCGGCGAGTGAGCAGCTCGGAATCGCTTACCCGGTCCTGGTCGACCCCGAGATGGCGCTCTGGCAGCTCTACGGCTGCGAGGGCTGGCCGTCACTCTTCCTCTGGGGACGTGGAGGTGCACTGCGCTGGTTCCACTTCGGGGAGGGCGAGTACCGAGCGACCGAAGAGGCCCTGCGGGAGAGCCTCGGCCCGTCGAAGGCCCCCGAACTCCCGGAACCGATGGAGCCGATCAGGGACACCGATGAGGAAGGGGTCGAGGTGATCGCCCCCAGTCCCGAACTCTTCCCGGGTGACGACGGACCGTGGACCACGGGATCGGGTGGTTCGGAGTTCGAGGTCGAATACGAGGCCGGATCGGCCTGGACCACCGCCACGGGAACGGGGCGACTGGCGGTGGAACTGGACGGAAATCCCGTGGAGCCGGTAGAGATCCAGGGACCCGGCCTCTACCGTCTCGCCCTCCACGACCGGCACGAGAACCACCGCATGCGGGTGACACTCGAGGGCGAGCCCGAGATCTGGAGCATCTCCTTCGCCCCGGCGCGCGCCCAGGGCTAGCCAGCCATCGGGAGACCCTTACGGATCTCCTTCGGCAGCATGAACCGGACCGACTCGTCGACGGTCCTGCTCTCGCCGATCTCTTCCACGCCCATCTCGCGGAATAGCTCGACCAGGTCCTCGACCAGCTCCTCGGGAGCACTGGCCCCGGAGGTGATGCCTACCGTCTCCACCCCCTCGAGCCACTCGGGCCTGACCTGGGTGTGGTTGTCGATCAGGTGGGAATCCGCCCCATACTCACGGGCCACCTCGACCAGACGGTTCGAGTTGGAGGAGTTGGTCGATCCGATCACCAGGACGAGGTCGCAATCGGCCGCGATCTCCTTGACCGCGATCTGACGATTGGTTGTCGCGTAACAGATGTCTTCTGACTTAGGGGTGACGATCTTCGGGAAGCGCTCCTTCAGCCGGGCGATGATCTCGGCCGTCTCGTCCACCGAGAGGGTCGTCTGGGTGATCAGGGCGACGTGGTTGGGATCTGCGAGCTCGAGCCCGTCGGCATCCTCGACCGTCTGGACCAGGACGATGCTCTCCGGGGCCTCGCCCATCGTTCCCTCGACCTCTTCGTGGCCCTCGTGGCCGACCAGGACGATCGTGTAGCCGTCCTCGGCAAACTTGCGGGCCTCGACATGGACCTTGGTCACCAGGGGACAGGTCGCATCGATCGTCCGGAGCTTCCGCTGGGCGGCCCGC
This sequence comes from Solirubrobacterales bacterium, assembly GCA_046091385.1. Taxonomy (GTDB): domain Bacteria; phylum Actinomycetota; class Thermoleophilia; order Solirubrobacterales; family 70-9; genus 67-14. Next base: position 23,945 of record JBJTBP010000032.1, read on the forward strand.
TCGTGGACGGCAGGGGCCACACCGTGAGCCGAGAAGACGACGATCTCACCCTCGGGCACCTCGGTCTCCTCCTCGACGAAGATCGCACCCCGTGCAGCGAGCTGTTCGACCACATGCTTGTTGTGGACGATCTCCTTGCGTACGTAGATCGGGGCACCGTGCTCCTCGAGTGCCTCCTCGACGGTCTGGACCGCCCGATCGACTCCGGCGCAGTAACCGCGGGGGGCGGCCAGGATGACCCTTTTCGGTACCGATGCGGGGGTTTCGGGCATACCGGAAGGTTAGCCGGAGTAAGGTGCCGTCCGGGAGCGGGGATCGGGATCGGCCGATCCTGACCGACCGGAGCAAGATGGAAGAGCTGACCACACCGCACATGGACCGCCTGACCGGGCTGGATGCCTCATTCCTCACCAATGAGAACGAGGCGAGTCACATGCACATCGGGGCCGTCCTGATCTTCGACGGCGAACCCCCGGCCTACCGCGACTTCCTTGCCCACGTCGAATCGAGGCTCCCGTTGGTGCCCCGCTACAGGCAGAAACTCGCCTACCCCCCGATGGACATCGGTCGACCGCTCTGGGTGGATGACGACGCCTTCAACCTCGCCTTCCACATGCGTCACACCGGGCTGCCAAGTCCGGGGACCGAGCGGGAGCTGATCACCCTCGCCAACCGTGTCTTCTCCCAGTCGCTCGACCGCGAGAAGCCGCTCTGGGAGATGTACCTGGTCGAGGGCCTCGAGGGCGACCGTTTCGCGGTCCTGATCAAGAGCCATCACGCGATGATCGATGGCGTGTCCGGGGTCGACATCGGCACGGTCATCTTCGACTTGACTCCCGATCCCGAACCGGTCGAACGGGTCGAGCCCTGGGAGCCCCGCCGATCACCCTCCGAGTACGAGCTGCTCGGCCAGAGCGCCGGCGAGGTTGCCGGCGCGCCGCTCAGACTCAGTGCAAGGGCGCTCGACGCGGTTCGCAACCCTCAGCAGATCGCAGCCAAGATCGGGGAGGGGATCGAGGGGCTGGCCGAGATCGCCAAGCAGTTCGCAGACCCGGCTCCCGACGTCCCGCTCAACACCGAGATCACGCCCCATCGGAGGATCGCCATTACGCGGGCCAGCCTCGAGGACCTGAAGACGGTCAAGAACCACTACGGCACCACCGTCAACGACGTGGTCCTCGCGACCGTGACTGGATCGCTGAGGAACTGGTTGATCAACCGTGGGGTCGACGTGGACGGTCTCGAGTTGCGGGCGCTGGTGCCGGTCTCGGTACGGGCCGAGGACGAGCACGGGGCGCTCGGGAACCGACTGGCCGCGATGCGGGGACTGCTGCCGGTCTACGAGAGCGACCCCGTCAGGAGACTCGAGATCGTCTCCGCCGCGATGGACGGCCTCAAGGAGTCCAAGCAGGCCCTGGGGGCCGAGGTGATCGCCAGGCTGAACGACTTTGCACCGCCGACCCTGCTCGCCCAGTCGGGGCGACTCAACTTCTCGACCAGGCTGTTCAACCTCCTGGTGACCAACGTTCCGGGCCCGCAGATTCCCCTCTACATGCTGGGAAGAGAGATGAGCGAGGTCTTCCCGATCCCGTTCCTGGCGGAGAACCATGGGCTGGCGGTTGCGGTCATCTCCTACAACGGCAAGGTCGACTTCGGCCTGCTCGGTGACTTCGACGCGATGCCCGACATCGAAATGGTCTCCGAGGGGCTGAATGAGGCCCTGGCCGAACTGGTCGCGACCTGCACCGAGGACTAGGCAGACCCGGGCGAGCGGGGCCCGGCTAGGAAACGAGCTTGAGCAGGCCGCTGACGATCAGGTAGACCCCCAGCAGGGCGAAGATCATGACCAGGATCAGCCTGCCGCGACGGTGGAAGAAGTCGCCTAGTGCCTTGAGGAATCGATCGGCCGGACCGGGAGCAATCAGGGTCAGGACGATCGGAATCCATGCGGGGATCGCAGCGATCACGACCACGATCAGGCCGAGGATCGCGTTGTCGGTGATGCCGTTCTCCCTCTCCGAGATGATCTTCGCGGCAGGGACGACTGCAGCCAGGGTCGTAACGTTGGTTGCCATCCCGAGCAGCCCGAAGCCGAAGGCCTGAAGCGGACCGACCGCCATTCGAACCTCCTTCTTCTCCTTCTTCTCTACCCGTCGTGCGGCTTTGACCTTCCCCCTGTGCCGAAGGAAACTCGCGAAGAGCAACAGGGCAACGCCGAGCCCCAGGTCGACCGAAGCGCTGAAGGACTCGTGGGTCGGAAAGGAGATCAGGTTGCCGAACAGGAGAAGCAGGGCGATGTAGACGGTCAGGACGAGGATCGCCCCGGCGGCATAGATCGAGGCCGTCCTCCGACCCCCGGCGGTGGTCAGCAGGACGGTCTGCTCCGTGAGCACCATCGGACTGACCGCCCCCGCGAGGGCGAACGGGAGCATCAGGAGGAAGGTCTGTGCCAAGGTCCCGCCAGGCGGTCAGAACCCGAGGGCAAACTTGGCGTCCTCGGACATCATCTCCGGCGACCACGGTGGGTCGAAGATCATCTTCGGGTGGACCTCACGGACTCCGGCCAGGCGGCCGACCAGTTCCTTCATCTGTTCCGAGACCTGGGGCCCGATCGGGCAGGCAGGAGTGGTCAGGGTGAAGGTGACGTAGACGTCGGGGTCCTCGATCTCGACGTCGTAGACCAAGCCGAGCGAGACGAAATCTAGGCCGAGCTCGGGATCGATCACCTCTTCGAGCACCTCGAAGACCTGCTCCTCGGAAGGCATGGATGAACCGTTTTCGGACATGGGTCAATCCTAGCCGGAGGTTTCCCGTCTGGAGCCGGAGCCCGCCGCAGGCATCGGTCACTCCGTAACCTCTGGGGGATGATACTGCTGGTGACCCTGCTGATCCTCTGGCCGATCGCCGAGCTGGCAGCGATGGTCGGGGTGGCGCTCTGGCTGGGCGTGCTGCCGATGTTCGGCCTGCTGTTCCTGTCCACCCTGGTCGGGCTCCTGATCCTCCGGTACCGGGGCGAGGCCCATTGGCGGCGCTTCAGGGGTGCCCTTTCCGAGCGCCGCCCACCGGCCCGGGAGGCCTTCGACGGGACGATGATCACCTCCGGTGCGCTGCTGCTCGTCCTGCCGGGGTTCATCTCCTCGATCTTCGGGCTGATCCTGCTCTTCCCGCCGACCCGCTACCTGGTCCGGATCATTGCGATCGCCCTCTTCGCCGGCCGGTTCCGATGGGCGGCGGCAGGCG
>JBJTBP010000033.1:0-29274 GCA_046091385.1 Solirubrobacterales bacterium
CCCCCTTTCCGGTCACGCCCTCTCGCCAGGCCCGCGGGGCACCGAGGCGGTCGAGGGCAGTCGGCGGGCTGACCGGCCGGGAGGCCGGAGCGAGCGGGCTGGTCGGGAAGTCCGGGAAGGGTTCCTCCCAGACCCGTTCGACCCCCGGGAGCTCCGAGATCTCCGGGCCGAGACTGCGCTCGCCGGCAATCACGAGGACGTTCCCGATCCACTCGGACCGGTAGACGGCCCCGGCCTTGCGGGCGACCTCGATCGCCGGGCCCTGGGACTCCCTGGCGGTCTTTCGGAGCTCGGAAACCACCCACTCCCCGCGGGCCTCCCAGTCCCTTATCTCGGTCGCCCGATCGAGGTCGGGGAAATCCTCGAACTCGGCCACGAAGAGCCTGTCCTTCCCACCGACCAGGACTCCCTTGCCCGACTTCGCTTCATTGCGCGGGATCTGCTCGTCACCTCCGCAGCCCACGACCAGTGCGGCAGCCAGGAGGGCCACCCCAATTGAGCCGAACCAAGCGGCGCCTCTCCATGCCCGGAAGATCATCTCGTCAACCTATCGCCCCATCAGGGGCGCAAGACCCAGCCGCTCGCTCGGCTCCAGGCAAAGTCAGCTCACAAGATGGGCCGGGGAGGACTCGAACCTCCGACCTACGGATTATGAGTCCGCTGCTCTAACCAACTGAGCTACCGGCCCGGGGCGTACTCCGCCCTCGAGGGCGATTCTATGGGCGGTTGGCCAGGGGTATCAGCTAGATCGCAAACAGCTGGGAGAGCGAGCGGCCAACATCCGGCGGCTCTTCCTCACCGGCGGCAGCCGCCTTGACCCCCTCGGCCAATGCTTCGGAGGCCTCCGAGAGCTGGGTCGCCCGCTGGGGCTTCAGCTCACTCCCCTCGGCAGCCTCGGCCAGGTCCGACTCCATAAGGCCTGCGAGCTCGCCGATACGACCAAGCCCCAGGGTGACCGCGGTGCCATGGAGGGCGTGGGCCTCCTGGCGGAGCGCTTCGAAGTCGGTCGTACCGGTATCCAGACCGGCCGAGATCACGTCGCAGCGCTGGCGGGACTCCTTCACGAAAGCCTCGAGAAGCTCTGGATCCGGTCCCTCTTCGCTCACCTCGCCCCCTTCATCCGAATTCGGCTCGTCGGCCCTCGTCCCCTCCATGTCTGGGCGACCGGTTCAGACTAGAACAGATGGCCGGGCATGGGAAGGCCGACCCCGGTCGGGCTCGACTAGGGTTGCCGGACTTCGGACGGTAGTCATTCAGTCGGCATCGGGAGGTGCTCGAAGATGGGCGAGAGGGCGGCACTGATAACTGGGGGATCCGGGGGCATCGGATATGCGATCGCCGAGCGACTCGGCCAGTCCGGTTACTCCCTGACGGTCTCCGGTCGTCGCGAGGAGAAGCTGGCCTCGGCAGTCGAGCAGCTCGCCGGCGAGGGCTTCGATGTGGAGGGGGTGGTTGCCGACCTTTCGAAGGCAGAGGAGGCCGAGCGCCTGGTCGAGAGCCATCGGGATCGGTGGGGCCGGATGGACTGCCTGGTCAACAACGCCGGGATCGGGATCGGCCAGCCGATCAGCGAGATCACCGACAAGTTCCTCGAGCTCCAGATCGCGGTCAACCTGAAGGCGATGGTGATCCTGACCCGCGAGTCCTTCGGCATGCTCCAGGAAGCCGGGGGCGAGCACGGCAAGGGACTCGTGGTCAACCTCGCCTCGGTGGCCGGCAAGGCCTACCCGCCGTGGCTTTCGATCTACGGGGCGACCAAGGCGGCAGTGATCTCCTTCTCCCACTCGAGCCAGAAGGAGTTCGGCGAGTCGGGCGTCCAGGTGACCGCGATCTGCCCCGGATTCGTCGCCACCGACATGACCGAGTTCGTCCAGGGCGAGATCGCCCCGGAAGAGATGATCCGGGTCGAGGACCTGGGTGAAGTCGTCTCATTCCTGCTCTCGACCTCCCCCAACTGCGTCGTCCCCGAGATCGTGCTTAACCGCCCTGGCGGGGGTCCCGACAGCGGCGGGATGTAGGGGCCGGTCGGGCGCTGGAGGCGGCCAGTCCCAGGGAACTCCGGTGCCTGGTCGCCGCGTTCGGTGACCCGGGCCACGTCTTCCCCGCGCTCTCACTCTCCCGTGCCCTGGCGGCAAGGGGCCACCAGGTAGTCCTCGAGACCTGGCCGGAGTGGGAGGAGCTGGTCCGAGGCGAGGGCGTCGGGTTTGCCCCGGCCGACGGATACCAGGTATTCCCGCCGCCACGATCCGGTACTCCCGGTGGCGGCGAGGCGGCGAAGGCCCTGATGCCTCTGTTGGAGGATTTCCGGCCCGACGTGGTGGTCAACGACGTTCTCACGGTCGCGCCGGCCCTCGCGGCGGAGCGCTACGGGGCCCGACGGGTGACGCTCGTACCCCACCTCTTCCCGGAGGGGGGAGCAGGGCTTCCCCCGTTTTCGATCGGCGCGATGCCGCCGCGGACCGGGTTCGGCAGGAAGGCCTGGGACCTGGTCGGCCGATTCATGGAGCACGGCCTCCGGGCGGGCAGAGACGACCTGAACGCCCAGCGATCGGTCGTCGGACTCCCTCCCACCGAGAGGTTCCACGGCGCGACCAGTCAGGACCTCGTCCTGGTCGCGACCCTTCCCCAACTCGAGTACCCCGACTCCCTGCCCGAGAGGGCATGGATCACGGGCCCGATGGAGTTCGAACCGCCCCACGAGGAGGTCGACCTCCCGCCCGGTGACGGCCCCCTCGTCGTGGTCGCACCCAGCACCTCTCAAGACCCGGAGCACAGGCTGGTCAGGGCGACCCTGGGAGCACTCGCCGATCAGCCGGTGCGTGTCCTGGCGACCACCAACCGGGCGGGGCAGACCTCCGGGATCGATGTTCCGTCGAACGCCGTCCTCTACGACTGGATCAGGTACTCCCAGGTCTTCCCGGAGGCCTCGGTGGTCGTCTGCCATGGCGGACACGGCACCCTGGCCCGTGCCCTGGGGGCGGGAGTGCCGATCCTGGCCTGCCCCGCCGCAGGGGACATGAATGAAAACGGGGTCCGACTCGCCTGGTCGGGCGCTGGGCTCTCGCTCAGGTGGAGCCTGACCGGGCCGACCACCATCGGCTGGGCCGTGGCCGAGCTGCTGGCCGAACCCTCATTCCGGGAGCGGGCCGGGGAGATCGCCCGGTGGGCCGAGGAGAACGATGGTCCGGACCGAGGTGCAAAGCTGATCGAGTCCCTGGCCGGGTGAGCTCGGGGGGGCGGACTCGAACCGCCAACCACCGACTTAACAGGACGGCGCTCTACCATTGAGCTACCCCCGAAGGCACCCTTACGGAGTGGTTCAACCCCGTCCCGCCGGCCTTCCTTTCGGAGGTCTGCGGGGGCCGAACCCTATCGGAGACCGCCCGGTTCCGGTCCCGGTACGAACTCCCTGAGCGGGCCGATCCGACCGGTCAGGCCGCCTCCTCCTCGGCCCTCCTGACCTCCTCGACCAGCATCGAGCGTTCCCTGCTGAGCTCGGCCCTCCGTGTCGCGTCCTCCTCACCGGCCTGCTCGATCTCCCGCTCCAGCGCGGCCAGCTCGAGCTCCATGAAGTTCCGTCGGATAGCGCCTTCCCCGACCTTCGAAGGATCGGCCCTGACGACCAGGGCCCTGACCAGGCGCCGGACGTCTTCGTCCTGGGAGTCGATTCCCTCGGTCGGGTCCTCGAGGTTTCCCTTCAGCCAGGCAACCGTTCGAATCGAGAGGTCCGAACTCAGGTGCCGCTCCTCGAGGCGCCCGAGCCAGACCGCACCTTCTTTCGGGTCGGCGACGCACATCAGGAGAAGTGATCGCTCCCGCCGCTCGTGCTTGGTCAGGACTCCCGACCGTTGGACCTCGACCGGGGGCCTCTCCTCGGTCGGTGCGGCAACCGGCGCCGGGCGACTCGCCGAGGGTGGTGGCTCGGCTTCGACCCGGGCGAGGATGACCGGGGTCTCGATTCCCAGGCCATCCGATGCCTTGCGGACGAGTTCCTGCCGAAGTGCACCCGGGGGGACCGAGGCGATCACCGGGACGGCCCGGTCCAGGCCTTCGTCCCTCGATAGGGGTGAGCTCGAATCGACCGCGCCGAGGACCAGGTCGAGGTGGAACTCGGGCAGGGCGACCGCCCCCTCGAGCAGACGATTGAAGCGCTCGGCCCCGTCGGGCTGGGTTGCGATCTCGGCCGGATCCTCCCCCTCGGGCATCGCCACCACCCGGATCGAGACCTTGCGCCCGGCAGCGACCTCCTGAGCCCTCAACATCGCCTTCTGGCCGGCTGCATCGGCGTCGAGGGCGAGGATCACCGTGCCGACCGTGGACGAAAGCGCCGCGACCTGCTGTTCGGTCATCGCCGTACCCATGATCCCCACCGTCTCGGAGAAGCCTGCCTGGTGGAGGGCGAGGACGTCCGTGTAGCCCTCGACCAGGATCGCCCTGCCGGCCTTGGCCATCGCCGGGCGGGCGAGGTCGATTCCGTAGAGCACCTCGCTCTTGTGGAAGAAGGGGGTCTCGGCCGAGTTCAGGTATTTCGGCTTCTGGCCGTCGGTGGTGGCCCGGGCACCGAACCCGATCGTCCGGCCCCTGGCGTCACGGATCGGGAACATGATCCGGCTCCGGAACCGGTCGTAGAGGCCACCTTCCCGGCCCTTCTGGACCAGTCCCACCTCGGCCATCTCCTGGAGGGTGAAGCCGGCCTGCTGGCCCCGCTTGACCAGGGTGTCCCAGGCGCTCGGTGCGTAGCCGACCCCAAAACTGGCGAGCACTTCCTCACCAAGCCCCCTCGAGGCCAGGTACTCGCGCGAGTCCGAGGCCTCCCTGGAAGAACTCAGGGTCGAGGAGTAAAAGGATGCCGCCCGATCGAGCAGCTCCTGAAGGCGCTTTCGGGCCTTGCTCCGGGCCTCGGCCTCGGGGTCCTGCTCGACCCGGGTAACCTCGACCCCGTAGCGCTCGGCAAGGGTTTCGACTGCCTCGGGGAACTCCAGGCCGGAGGTCTCGCAGACGAAGTCGAATATGTCCCCACCCACCCCACAGCCCAAGCAGTGGTAGAGCTTCTCGTCCGGGTGGACCGAGAATGAGGGCGTCCGCTCGTCGTGGAAGGGGCAGAGCCCCTGGTATCTGGCACCGGAGCGCTTCAGTTCGGTCTGGGCCGATACGACCTCGACCATGTCCGCAGCAGAGCGGACCTTTTCGATCGTCTCGGGGGTGAACCGGGCCACCCGGCCAGCATAGAGGCGGGACCCTCCCCCACGGGAGCGGATCCCGGGTTCCGCTTGGCCCTAGAAAGAGGTCGTGCTCGGTACGAACAATCGCTCGAAGGTGGCGATGCAGAAGCGGTCGGTCATCCCGGCGACCATGTCGATCGCCATCTGGGCCGCCGAGGGCTCTGCTCCCTTGCCGTAGCTGACGGTCACCTCCTCCGGGTACTTGCGGTAGTAGTCGAACAGGTTGCCGATCGCGAACTCGATTCGCTCCTTCTGCCTGCGGGCCGGCTCGCTCTCGTAGACCTCGCTGAACATGAAGTCCCGCAGGCTCTCCATCGCCTTCCCCACCCGTTTGCCCTGCCGAATCTCCTCGGATTCGGCCGAGGCCGCGATGATGTCCTGGACCAGAGTGTCTATTCGCTCCGGACCGGTTCGTCCGAGGAGCTTGATCTCCCTGGCCGGGAGGCTCTTCCTGGTGATCACCCCGGCCCGGATCGCGTCGTCGATGTCGTGGTTCAAGTAGGCGACCCGATCGACCAGTCGTACGATCTGACCCTCCAGCGAGCGCGGCAGAGGCGTTCCGGTGCCGCTGTGCCGGCCGATCCCGTCGACCACGACCCGGTTGAGGTTGAGGCCCCTGCCATCGCGCTCGAGCTTCTCGACTATCCGGACCGAGTGGCGGTAATGCCGGAAACCGGGTCCCCCACGGTCCCGACTTGCCCGGTCCAGCGCGGCCTCGCCCAGGTGTCCGAAAGGCGTGTGGCCGAGGTCATGGCCCAGGCCGATCGCCTCGGTCAGGTCCTCGTTCAGCCTGAGCGCACGGGCGACGCCCCGGGCGATCCCGGTCACCTCGAGGGTGTGGGTCAGACGGGTCCGGAAGTGGTCCCCGCTCGGGGCGATGAAGACCTGGGTCTTGTGCATCAGGCGCCGAAAGGCCTTGGCGTGGACGATCCGGTCCCGGTCGCGCTGGAAGGGGGTACGGACCGGGCTGTCGGGCTCGGCGACCTTGCGCCTGGCGGGGTAAGAGCGAACGGCCCGCGGGGAGAGCTCCCGAGCCTCCCGCTCCTGCCATTCGGTCGCGAACTCGGAATCGCCCTTCAAGCGGCCTTCCTGGCCTCGGGGCGAGGGAGCCGGACGTGGGCGTGGTGCTCGAGGGTCTCGCCGATCGCCCGACCTGCCTGGCGGACGGCCATCTCATCTGCCTCGGGCAACTCGGCCAGGGGGCTGCCGATCGCCTCGACCATGCAGGCGTGCCCCTCTGACGAGAGGGCGAATGAGCCGACCCCGCAGCCGGCACAGACGACTCCCCCGGCCGCGCCGGAGAAACCCTCCACTTCCTCCCCCGACCCACAGGTGTCACAGGCCTCGAGCTCCGGCCCGAATCCGGCAGCAAGGGCGAGCTTCAGCCGGAAGGCGACCATGCCGGGACCGCTAGCGAGCGCCCCATCAGGATCGGCGTCGAGCAGTCCGAGGTAGCGACAGAGCAGGTTGTAGGCGGCCTCGTTGGGCCCGGTCCCCTCGAGCAGCCTGAGTACTGCACCGCAGGCGTCCGAGGCGGCGGCGATCGCCTGGCCCGAGGCCCTCAGCTGGGGATAGCCCTCGATCGTCTCGGCCGCACTCACGGTCGAGAGGTCGCCCCTTCCCCTGTGGAGGACCAGCGAGAGCCGGAAGAACGGCTCCAACCTTCCGCCAAAACGGGACTTCGGCTTCCGAACACCCTTGGCGATCGCGCCGATGCGACCCCGCTCGCGCGTGTAGAGGTGGAGGATTCGGTCGGCCTCGCCGTACCGGATCGAACGAAGCACAATCCCCTCGGTCTTGTAGGTCTTTCCTGCCATCGCAACAGATTGACTTCCTGCCCGGACGGGGTTCACCCCCGTCGACGCCTCGGCTTCCGCCTCAGCCTGACCTGACACTCGGAGCAGTAGTAAGTGGACCTCCCCCCGACGACGATCCGGGTCACGGTACCCCCGCAGCCCAGACAGTCCTCCCCCTCGCGCAGGTGGACCAGGAACTCCTCCTGCATCGAGCCGTTGGTCCCGCGGGCGTCGCGGTAGTCATCGATCGAGGCACCCCCCAGGTCAACTCCCCTCTGGAGCGCCTCGACGATTCCGGTATGGAGCGCCTCGTGGTGCTCCGGCTTCATCGAGCCACCGGGCGAGAGCGGATGGAGGCTGGCCCTGTGGAGGGCCTCGTCGGCATAGATGTTCCCTATCCCGGCAACGGCGGCCTGGTTGAGCAGGAGTGATTTGAGCGGCCCGGTCCGACCGGCCGTGACCCGGGCGAGCTCCTCGACCGTGAAGTCCTCCGAGAGCGGCTCGACCCCGAGCCTCTGGCCGAGGTAGTCCTCGAGCTCCGCCGGGGTGGCGACGAAGCCCCGACCGAACCGGCGTGGGTCGTAGAAGCGGAGTTCGACCCCATCCTCGAGTCTGAACCGGGCCTTCAGGTGTTCACCCTTCGGCGGCCGGTAGATCCGTCCGTCGGGGGCCGGGCGCTCTTCCTCACCCTCGGCCAGAACGAGGTTGCCGGTCATCCGGAGGTGGATGACCAGAGTGTCCCCGTCGTCGAACCCGAGCAGCAGGTACTTGCCCCTGCGACCGACTCCCTCGAAGGTCCTGCCCGTGACCGACTTCTCGAACTGCCTGGGGTCGTGTGGCTTGGTGAAGTAGTGATCGAGGATCTCGACCGACTCGACCCCGCGCCCGGAGACCTCGGGATCGAGCTGACGGCGAACCGTTTCTACCTCGGGGAGCTCGGGCACCCCGCGGTTCTATCACTCGCCCGACGCCGGCTTCGAGGCCCTCGGGTGAGACCGCATGTAGACGTCCTGGAGTTCGGTACCGGAGAGGTGGGTGTAGACCTGGGTGGTGGCGACGTCGGCATGACCCAGCATCTCCTGGACCGCCCGGAGGTCGCAGCCACCGGCCAGGAGGTGGGTCGCGAAGGAGTGCCGAAGGGTGTGCGGGGTCATCGCCTCGCCGAGTCCGGCCGTCTCGGCGTGGCCCTTGACGATCTTGTATAGGCCCTGCCGGCTCAACGGTCGGCCCCGGTAGTTGAGAAAGAGAGCAGGTTCGTGGCGGTCGCCGACGAGCGACGGTCGGCCCGCAGTCCGGTAGGCATCGATCGCCCGAATCGCTCCGGAGCCGACCGGGACGACCCGGTCGCGGTTCCCCTTGCCCCTGGCCCGGAGGACGCCCTCGTCGGTGTCCACGTCTGCCATCTCGAGTCCGATCACCTCAGACACGCGGAGTCCGCAGGCGTACATCACCTCGAGGATCGCCCGGTCGCGGTAAGCCTGTGGGGTGCTGCCGGACGGTGCGGCGAGCAGAGCCTCGACCTGCTCTACGGTGAGGACCGGGGGAAGGGTCTTCCTGCGGCGCTGAGGCCCGATCCCGGTGGTCGGGTCGTCGTCGACAAGGCCCTCCCTCCTCAGGTACCTGTAGAAGGACCGGATCGATGCTGCCTTGCGATGGAGGGTCGACGGGGCCGGCGGCTCGCCCTCCTCCGGCTCGGCCAGCCAGGCCGACCAGGCGGCCAGATCCTTCGGCTCGGCGGAGAGGGGATCGATCCCCTTGGATTCAAGGAAGCTTCCGAATCCGAGCAGGTCCGACCGATAGGCCGAGAGGGTGTTCGGGGAGAGGCCGCGCTCGAGTTCGAGGTGGGCGAGGAAGTCGCCGAGCAGCTCGGTGAAGCCGTCGGGCAGACGATCGACTGTCGAAACGGGCGCCTCGAGCTCCATGTGGTCGTTTTCTCCGGGCCGGAAGCCATTCCTCCGGGCGCAACCGGGTAACCGCCCCGACCCTCTTGGGAATGGGGACTAGGCCGGCAGGAGTGAGGCGAGCCTCGAACCGCCGGCCAGTGCCCCGGCAAAGAACTCCGGATCGTCTGAGGGACCCCTGCCCATCGTCCGCGTCACGAATTCGGAGCTTTCGAAACTGCTGAGGTCGACCGGCTCGATCGTCACGCGGTGCTTGCCACGCCCGAGGTCCCTGACCACGTCGCTCAGCTCCTCCGATCCTTCCGGGAGGGGCAGATCGACACCACCGAGGAGGTGGCTGAGGACCGTTCGGGAGTGGTGACTCAAGCCCCGATGACGCGGCCGTGGGTCGGAACCCGAGAGCCTGGGGGCCAACACGGTCGGTGCCCCGAGGCTCAACCCGGCGTGGGCGGTGTCGAGGGCGGCCATGCCGCCATGGCCGTAGGTCGTCCCCGAACCGAGGATCCCCGGCCCCGGGCCGGCGACCGCCGCATCCCAGCCGAGCGAACCGGCCGCATCCAGAGCCCCGATCGTCGTTATCGCCTCGCCGGTGCCGCCCCAGGTCGGCCCGGCCGTCACGTGCCCTGCGAGTAGCCCATCCTCCATCAAGGCCTTTACGTCGCGGGAGAGGGCGCCGGGGAGTGCACCGCCCTGGGTCTGGACGTAGCCAAGCAGGGCTCCCCCCTTCCCCTCCTCAGATGCCTTCCTGGCGAAGGCCCAGGCAGCCGGGGCGAGCTGGCCATGGAGTCCGATCACCAGCACGGGGATCCGGTCCTGGACTGCCTCAGGTGGATCCGCCGATACCTCGCGCTCCACCGTCCCGACCGGATGCTGAAGGGCGGAGTAGTTCAACTTCATCACGTGGGGACCTTCCGCTCCCGGACCTTCCAGGCCCCTGGTCAGGTTGACCAGCACGATGTCGAACCCGCCCGAGCCCAGCCCGAGGTCGAGTGCCTCGGTATTGACGATCACCTCGTCCCCGGGTTCGCAGGCTCCGGCGAGGACCGGGTCGGCCCAGGCCATCCGGCGCTCGCCCCCGAGTTCGACCTCGAGCGGCGATGTGGCAACCACCGTGCCCTTCCTCAGCTTCAGCAATGCTCGGGGGCCCCTTCTACTATCGCCCGGCAGACCTCGAGCATGGCGACGAGGTTGGCCCGGGGAACGTTCTCGTCGGCCGTATGGTTGGCGAAGGTCCCGTTGGCAAGGAGGAGCGCATCGAACCCCTCCGGCCTGAAGATGTTGACGTCGCTGCCACCCCCGGTCGAGACCCTTTCCGGGTCGAAGCCATTCGAGGAGAGGGCCTGCTCGGCTAGTGCGAGCGCCGGCGAGTCGTCCGGGACCTCATAGCCCTGGTGAAGGATCGAGGTCTCGACCTCGACCTCGCAGCCGGACTCCGAGGCGGCAGAGGCGATCACCTGCGTCATCTCGCCGGTCACCTGGGCAGCCCGTGCCGGATCGAGCGACCTCGCCTCGCCAACCAAAGTGCAGTGGCCGGGAATCACGTTCGGGGCGCTCCCGCCCTCGATCAGGCCGACGTTGGCAGTGGTGTGGTCGTCGAGCCTGCCGAGCTCCATCGCAGCGATCGCCCGGGAGGCCGCGATAATCGCCGAGCGTCCCTCTTCGGGGACCAGGCCGGCGTGGGCCTCGACCCCCGTGATCTGGGCGGTCAGCCGGTGGTAGAAGGGTGAGCGGGTGACGATACGGCCGATCTCTTCGGCCAGGTCGAGCACGAACATCCGCTCGGATACGAGCGAGGTGCTGTCGAAGGCGGCCGCCCCCCGAAGGCCGGTCTCCTCGGCGACCGTGAACAGGAGCTCGACCCCGGTCGGTGCCGGGTCCTCGACCAGTCCGGCAGCCAGCTCGACCATCACGGCGACCGCCGCCTTGTTGTCGGCCCCGAGGATGGTCTCGCCAGCGCTCCGGTAGACCTCGTCCCCGTCCAGCACTACCTCGATCGGGCCGTCATGGGGCACGGTGTCGAGGTGGGCGCAGAAGGAGACCCAGCCCTCGGCCTGGCCCTCGATCAGGCAGTGGAGGTTGCCGCAGCCCGCCCCGGCAGCCTCGGCGGAATCGTCCTCTGTGACCGTGAGGCCGAGGGCCTCGAGCTCAGCCCGAACCAGCTCCCCGACCTCGGCCTCACTGCCGGTCGGGCTTGCGGTTTCGCAGAGGCGGACGAACCGGCTCAAAGACTGTCCGTCAGGTCGCGATCGAACGCTGTCCACGCCGCATAAGGACGTACAGGACGATCGCCACGAGCGGTGTCCAGATATCGGCCCAGAGGACGAGTCCGGTGTTGTCCTCGCAATGGTTGTCGTTGACGATCATCTGGTAGACGTGGCCGTAGGCGTCCCCCCAGTACTGGATCGTGGTCACGATCACGACAGCGAGCCAGAACTTCGGGTTCCTGATGAACATGGAGAGCACGCCGACCACGCCGATCGCAACGTCGCCCATCGCGTTTTCGAACTGGAAGCCTCCGTCCCCGCGGGTGAAGCAGATCTCCTTTGCGATCTGCTCGCCGTCGAAGATGTGGAAACCGGCGCCGACCAGGCCGGCGATGCCGATCGCAATCCCGAGCCAGTACCGGAGGAAGATCCCTGCGACCTCCCCGGGAGCCCGCTCCTCGCCCCGGGTACGCCCGAGGTGGATCAGGGCAACGAGAACCGCGAGGACGACCCAGAAGATGAAGATCATGACTCGACCCTATCCCCGGAGGGTTCCCCATGTCCAGCGCGGACCGAGTAGTCCCGTGCGGCGGCGATAAGTCCCCTGAACAGCGGCTCGGGGCGGTTAGGTCGGGAGTTGAACTCGGGGTGGTACTGGGAGGCCACGTAGAAGGGGTGGTCCGGGACCTCGACCGCCTCGACCAGTCGCTCATCCGGTGAGGTTCCTGACATCACCAGTCCGGCCGCCTCCAGGCGGGTCCTCAGCAGATTGTTGACCTCGTAACGGTGGCGGTGACGCTTGTAGATCACGGCCTCGCCGTATGCCTCGAAGGCGCGGGTGCCCTCATGGACCTTGACCGGGTCTGCGCCGAGCCGCATCGTCCCGCCCATGTCGGAGACCTCCTTCTGCTCGGGGAGCAGGTCGATCACCGGGTACGGCGTTTCGTGGTCGAACTCGGCCGAATTAGCACCCTCCATGTCGCACTCGTTCCGGGCGTACTCGATCACGGCGATCTGCATCCCGAGGCAGATACCGAGGAAGGGGATCCCGGAGGTCCGGGCGATCCGGGCCGCCTCGACCTTGCCCTCCACCCCCCTCTCCCCGAAGCCTCCGGGGATCAGTACCCCGTCCACGTCGTCGAGCTCAGTCGGGTCGAAATTCTCGGAGTCGATCAGCTTGA
Organism: Solirubrobacterales bacterium; assembly: GCA_046091385.1. Taxonomy (GTDB): domain Bacteria; phylum Actinomycetota; class Thermoleophilia; order Solirubrobacterales; family 70-9; genus 67-14. Next base: position 12,305 of record JBJTBP010000033.1, read on the forward strand.
CCTCGACCCCCACCCCGTTGTGGATCCCGCCGTGTTCGAGCGCCTCGATCACCGACTTGTATGAGTCGGCCAGCTGGACGTATTTCCCGACCAGGCCGATCGTGACGACCCCCTCGACGCCATCGGCCATCCGCAGCATTTCCTCCCAGTCGGAGAGGTCGGGCGGCTCGGCCTCGATCCCGAAGTGGTCGAGGATGAAGTCGTCGGCCCCCTCGGCCCGGTACATCAGGGGGATCCGATAGACGTTGCCGACGTCCTGTCCCGAGATTACCGCCTCGACCGGCAGGCTCGCGAAGTGGGCGATCTTCTTGCGGATGTCGCGGTCGAGTCCGGCCTCGGAGCGGCAGATCAGGGCCTGGGGCTGGATGCCGATCCGCCGCAGCTCATTGACCGAGTGCTGGGTCGGCTTGGTCTTCAGTTCCCCGGCGTGGCTTATGTACGGAACGAGGGTCAGGTGGACGAACATCGTCCGCCTCATGCCGAGGTCGGTCTGGAGCTGGCGAATCGCCTCGAGGAAGGGAAGGGACTCGATGTCGCCGACCGTGCCGCCAATCTCGGTGATCACGAAGTCGACCGCCTTGGTCTCGGCGACGATCAGGATCCGGCTCTTGATCTCATCCGTGATGTGGGGGATGACCTGGACGGTCGCCCCGAGGTAGTCGCCCCGCCTCTCCCGGCTGATCACCGAGTTGTAGACGGAACCCGCGGTGACGTTCGAAGCCCGCGAGGTGTTCTCGTCGGTAAACCGCTCGTAGTGGCCGAGGTCGAGATCGGTCTCCGCCCCGTCCTCGGTAACGAACACCTCACCGTGCTGGAAGGGGCTCATCGTCCCCGGGTCGACGTTCAGGTACGGATCGAACTTCTGGATCTGGACCTTGAAGCCGCGGGCGACCAACAGCCGACCGATCGATGCCGAGGCGATGCCTTTTCCGAGAGCCGAGAGGACGCCGCCGGTGACGAAGATGAACCGGGTGTCTCCTGTCTGTCGGTCGCTCACGTGTGAAGGTTCAGCCGGAACCGTCCCGCGGACCCGACCGCCCGAGCGAGTCTATAAACCTGAGTGGCGGAACCTGCCCGATCGTCCCCGAGATGGAGCGGAATTCCCCGAACACGGTCAGGGCGAGGACGACCGCGAGGGCGATGATCCGGGCGGTGTCGTCGAGGGTGACGAGGAGTCCGACTCCGGCGATCGCACCGGCCAGATTGGAGCCGGTATCGCCGAGCATCGCCTTCTCGCGAAGGGTGAACCATGCACCGACCAGGAAGGGTGCGAGGAAGAGCCCGAGGATCTCGACCGGCTGGAAGGTCCAGCCCCCTAGACAGAGCCCCACGAAGAGGAGGAAGAGGACCTTCTCGACCCTGCCCCCGCGCAGGTCGAGCAGGTTGAACAGGTTGGTCGTCAAGACCAGCAGGGCCACGTCGACCAGATACATCGGCCACTCGTTGCCGGTCCCGGTCACCGTGTACGCCGCAAGCGCGACTGCACCGAGCGCCTTGATCGCTCCGGTCGAGAGCTCGCCCGAGGCGAGGGCACGGAAGTGACCCCGCCAGCCACGCGGGCTGTCCTCTTCGGCGCCGAGACCGAGGGCATCGTCGAGGATTCCGAGGAGCGAGATCCCCAGCAGGTAGACGATCCAGCGACGAAGTTCCGGATCGAGCAGGTCGAGACCGGCCCTGTCGTCGAGCACGGCAAGTGGTGCAAGGGCGATGACCGAGCTGGTGACCAGCAGGACACCGAGCGGGAAGGCGAGCGCTTCGCCCCGGTAGTTGACCCTGGTGAACCCGGCATCGACCAGCCCCCGAATTCCGGCCGGTACGACGGCGAGGGCAACCGCAAAGGCCACCGGGAGGCCGACCCAGTACACAGCCTACCCCGATCCCGAAGGAGAAGTCCCGACCGGCCTCGGCAGGAAGGAGTCGGCTCCTTCCTTCACGCCGAACTTGCCCTGGGCCCCGAGCAGGGCGTAGACGAGGGCAAGCTGGCCCGACTCGAGGTCGATCGAATCGACCGACGTCGTCCTCCTCGACTCGAAGAACGGGATGAAGGAGGGCCGGTCATCGAGGGCCTCGACGCCGACCAGGTCGGCACCGGTCGAGGCCATACCGGCGGTCATCGAGGAGGAGAGCACCCGGGAGCCCCGTCTGGCCGGCCCATCGGGCTTGCCCTCCGGCAGCGGTCCGCGATAGAGGATCACCCCATTCAGCGAACCGAAGTCACCGGATGAGGAAGCCATCAGCTCGGGGCGGGTCCGTTCGAACACGGTCCCTCCGAGCACTATCTGTCGGCCGACCGTCAAGCCGTACTCCGGGAGTCTCCCCCGGGTCGCACCCAGGTCGGAGAACCTCGTCCCTTCGAGTTCACCGGCAAGCGACTCGAGCGAGGGCGGCTCCCTGACCACACCGACTCCGGCCAGGGTCGCCCCCGCCTCCTCGAGGATCCCCTCGACCGGATCCGAGACACGATCCGGAAGCGTGCCGAACCCGATCAGGGCGTACCTTCGGCCGGCGAGTCGATCGGCGACGAGGGGGGCGATCGTGACCCCTCCCAGTTCCCGGGCCCAGCCGAGTTCCCGTCGCAACTCCTCGTTCTGGGTCCGGGTCCGGTCGAGGTCCTCGGTCAGGCTGCTCTCGAGGTTTTCGCGGGTCGAGTTGAGTACGTCACCACCGACCTCCGAGCCGATCAGGATCCCGATGGCGAGCGCAATGAATACCGCCGTCAACGAGGCGATGTGGTAGCGGGAGCTGTAACCCATCGGGTAGTCGTGCGGTCAGGCTCAGAGGCCGAGCGCGATCCTCACCTTCAACCAGATCAGGTCGAACAGGTCGGCCAGGGCCGGGGATGCGAGCACGACCACGACCGCCAGGAAGAGGAAGGCCCCGAGGAAGCCGGCCATAACCCCCGGTCCGACCCCGGGCGAGTAGAGCCGGCTCACGCCCTTGGCGTCGACCAGGGAGCCACCGATCCTCAGACGGGTCAGGAAGGTCGAGGACATCCCGTCCCGATCCTTCTCGAGGAACTCGACCAGGTCGAAATGGGCGCCGACCGAGACGATCAAGGAGGCCCCCTTCTCGTTGGCCAGCAGCATCGCGGCATCCTCGCTGGTCCCGGCGATCGGGAAGAGCTCTGCCTCGAGGCCGGCCCGCTCGACCCTCTCGTAACCCGGGGCGGTCCCGTCGAGGTAGGCGTGGACGACCAGCTCGGCCCCACTCCGAAGGGCCCGGTCCGAGGCCGAGTCCATATCCCCCAGGACCATGTCGGGACGGAAGCCGGCTTCGATGATCGCGTCGGCACCCCCATCGACGCCGACCAACACGGGCCGAACCTCGCGGATGTAGCCGTCGAGGGCCTGGAGGTCCTTCCGGTAGCCGGGGCCACGGACAACGATCAGGACGTGACGGTCCCGGAAGACGGTCCTGGTCTGGGGCAACGGGATGTCGCCGGTCAGGATCTCGCTCTCTTCGCGGACGTGGGTGACCGTGTTCTCGGCGAACTCGCCGAGGGCCCGGTCGATCTCGACTCGCCTCGTCTCGAGGAGGGTCGCCAGGTCGGGAGGGGTCAAGCGAAGGCCCCTGGCAACCACCCTTCCCCCCACCTCGACCGCGTCGTCCCGAACGGTCACCGTCGTCCCGGAATCGACCTCCGAGAAGAGTGAGTCATCCGGGAGGTCGAGCAGGACGACCCCCGACTCGGCAAGGTCGAGTGGGCCCCGGTTCGGGTACCGGCCGTCGGTCGATGGCTCGCAGTTGATCACCGCTACGACCCCGGCCCGGGCCAGCTCCTCGGCCGAAACCCGATCGAGGTTCCGGTGGGCGATCACCGCTACATCGCCAGGGCGAAGCGATTTGACCAGATCCTTGGTCCGGCGTCCGAACCGCGCCGGACCGGACCGTGCCGGAACGACGCCATTGGCGATCCCTCCGAAACCGGTCGCGCGATCGGTTCCGCGCTCCTTAGCCCGAGCCGAGCCGGAAAGTCTCGCCAGCGGTCCCATGGGGGAAGCCTAGTCGGAACGACCAGAAGCGACCAATTCACGGGCGTGCCGAGTCGCGGCCTCGTCCCCTGCTTCGGCCCCCATCATCCGGGCGATCTCTTCGACGACCGCTTCACCGGACAGCCGGGTCACGTCCGCCGTGGCCGGATCCGAGCCGGGCACCCGGGAAACGGTGAAGTGGGCATCGGCCCGGGAGGCAACCTGGGGAAGGTGGGTTATCGCGATTACCTGCCTCCCTTCGGCGGCGGCCCGAAGTCGCTCCCCAACCACCCCGGCGGTCGTCCCGCCGATCCCGGCGTCGATCTCGTCGAAGAGGAGGGTCGGCAATGCCTCGGCCGAACCCGGGCCGACCAGGGCCAGCATCACCCTCGAAAGCTCGCCCCCGGAGGCCGCCTCCCGGAGGGGCCGGGCATCTATTCCCCGGTTCGGGGCGAGCATGAACTCGGCCGTCTCGGTGCCGGCGGGACCGGGTTCCGGTTCATCGACCAGCCGCACCTCCAGGCTGGCCCCCTCCATCGCGAGCTCCGAGAGCTCTGAGGTGACCCGCTCTGAGAGCGTGACGGCAGCCTTCTCACGGGCCTTTCGGAGCTCCGCCCCGAGCTCCCGAACCGCCAGTGCGGCCTCGTCCCTCTCGCGGCGGAGCGATTCGATCCTCTCGGCGCCCCCTTCGAGTGACTCGAGTTCGGCGCGGCAACCCTCGGCGTGGCGGAGCACGGCATCGACCGAACCTCCGAACTTGAGTTCGAGAACGGAGATCAAGTCGAGCCGCGCCTCTACTTCAGACAGCCTCCCCGGGTCGAGCTGGAGCGACTCCAGGTAGCGCCCGAGCTCGCCCCCGAGGTCATCCATCTCGACCGCAAGTGAGTCGAGTCGTCCGGCGAGTTGGTCCAGTTCCGGGTCCACCCCACGCCGGTCGGCCACCTCACGGGCGGCGGATGCGATCGAACCCGAGGACCCGTCGGAGACGCCATCACCACGCAGGGCCTCGAGCGCGGCCCCGGCGGCCTGTCGAAGCGCATCGACGTTCTTCAGTCGGTCGAGTTCCTCCCTCAGCGACTCCTCCTCTCCCTCCTGGAGCGCTGCGGCTTCTATCTCGTCGAGCTCGTGCCGCAGGAGCTCCGGATCCCGACCCCCACCGGAAGCCTCGAAACGTTCGAGTTCGAGAACGGCCGCCCGGTAGCTGGCCCAGGCCTCGCCGTAGGAGGCGCTGACCCGCGCCAGCTTCGAACCTCCAGCAGCATCGAGGATCCCCAGCTGGGCCGAGGCGATGGTCAGTTTGCGATGTTCGTGCTGCCCGAAGAAGGCGAGCAGCCGTTCGGTGACCAGCGCAAGGTCGGGTGCACTCGCGGCCCTGCCACCAATGAAGGCAGACGTCCGACCGCCGGCAGAGACCCTCCTGCCGAGGACGAGCTCCTCGGCGCCTGCCGGCAGACGGTCGAGAACATCGGCCAGCTCGGGGACATCCTCCCAACCTTCAGGCAGGTCGAATACGCCCTCGACCCAGGCCTCCTCGGCTCCGGGCCGCACGATCCCCTTCTTCGCCTTGCCCCCGGTCAGCAGGTCGAGTGAATGGGCGAGGACGGTCTTGCCGGCACCGGTCTCGCCGGTCAGGACTGTCAGGCCACTGTCGAACTCCATCTCGACCCTCTCGATCAGGAGAAGGTTCTCGATCCTCAGTTCACGGAGCACCGGTCCGGTTTAGCAACGGACCCGGACGACTCACCCCCGGTCGGGTGAGGGAAACGAGGCTCGCCTTCAGCTTGCGAGGTGTCCGAACTTCTCGGCGATCCGGTGGTAGAAGTTTGCCCCCGGTAGCTGGGCCAGGCGTCCGACCCCCTCCCGGAAGGAAACGTCGGCACCGGACCCCGGGGAGAGTTCGCCCACCTCGACCCCGTCGACCACGATCTCGACCGAGTCACGACTGCGGTGGTTGACCACATCGAGGACGTCACCCGGGGCGACCACCAGAGCCCGGGCAGTCAACGTATGCGGAGCGATGTAGGTCACGGCGAATCCTTCGACCCCCCAGGCGAGGATCGGGCCGTTATTGGCGAGGTTGTAGCCGGTCGAGCCAGTGGGCGTCGCGGCGACCAGGCCGTCGCACCGGACCCGTCCTACCTCCTGGCCGGAGATCCGGTAGCCGAGTTCGGCCACCCCGGAACGCGGCTTCCTGAGGAAACCGACGTCGTTAAGGCCGACCGATGAACCACCGTCCCAGGTGACTTCGAGGGCCGGCAGGTCAAGCACCTCGACCTCGCCCGCGAATGCCCTCCGGAGTCCCTCCTCAACTTCATCTGCCTCCACCGCGGCTAGGAAGCCCACCCTGCCGTAGTTGACACCGAAGACCGGGTAACCGCGACCGATCCCCTCACGCATGGCTCTGAGGATCGTCCCGTCGCCCCCGAGGGCGATGCAGAGCTCGGCTCCGTCCGCCCCGGCTCCCGCTTCCTCAACCAGCTCCCAGCCGGCCGAAGATGCAACGGCGTTCGCCGTCTCGATGGCCAGCCCGACCTCATCTCCCTGGCCGTGGGTTACCAGCAGTGCCCTGCGGGACTCGGGGGTCAAAGCTCGATCCCTTCGCAGAGTTCCGTCCCGCTCCGGAAGCCCTGTCCGGACAGGCCGAGGCGGAGGGAGGTCTCGCGGTTTCCCTTGGGGCCCGGAAGACCCGACGGGATCACCCCGAGAAGTGCCAGTCCCAGGCCGGCCGCAAAATCGGCCACGGCGACGACCGCCTCCTTTCGGTCGGCACCCTCCCGAACGACACCCCCCTTCCCGACCCGGCCGGGCCCCAGCTCGAACTGGGGCTTGACCATGGCAAGGATCTCGCCTTCGGGGGAAGTGCAGGTCATCACCGCCGGCAGGACCTTGCGCAGGGAGATGAAGGAGACGTCGATCGTGACCATGTCCGGTCGGAATGGAAGGTCCGAAGGCTGGATCGCCCGGGCATTGGTCCGCTCGATCACGGTCACCCGCGGGTCATTCCTCAAAGCCTGGTGGATCTGGCCGTAGGCGACATCGAGTGCGATCACTTCCGTCGCACCCCGCTTGAGCAGGCAGTCGGTGAAGCCGCCGGTCGATGCCCCGACGTCGAGGCACCTCGTACCCCGGACCTCGAGTCCCAGGCCCTCGAGGGCATTCTCGAGCTTGATCCCACCCCTGGAGACAAAGGGTGGAGGTCCCTCGACCAGCAGGTCGAGGTCGCCCGGTACCTCCTGGCTCGGCCTGAGGGCTGCCGGCCCATCCCGGCCCAGCCTCACCTGGCCGGCCCGGATGGCCCGGGCAGCAGCCGTCCGTGAGGGGAAGAGTCCCCGTCGGGCGAGCAGCCTGTCGAGCCTTTCGGCACGGGCGCCATCCATTACCGAAACGGTACACCGCCGGCGTCGGATGCCCGCAGGGTCACCGGGCACGGTCCCGCGTTTCCACGCGGCTTGCGTGTGTGACTCGATTCACACACAATAATCCCTGCAAGTCATAGGTTTTTCTGATGAGGAGCAGACCCCTCAACATAGATGCCCACAACGCGATCATCCTCGCTGCCTCCCCCCTCCTGATGCTCGGCCCGTTCCTGTTGGCTGCGGGACCCGGGATCGGAACCCTGGCCTTCTTCCTCGGGGCGATCCTCCTGGGGACCGGCCTGGCCGGTGCGGGAAGCGCCCGGACGATCACCCTGACCACCCAGAAGAGCCTCGACGTCGCGATCGGCGTCGCCCTCCTCGGGATGGGAGTTGCGGCCGCAGTCCTCGACGGCGGGACCGGCGTCAGCCTCCTCCTTCTCGGTTTCGGTTCGGCGCTCCTGGCCCTCTCGGCCGCGACGCGCTACACCGCCCGGAACGGCTGAGACCGACCACCAAGACGGTTCCTCAGGGGGTGGCTACGGCCTCTTCGCCGAGGGCCGTCAGCACCCGCTCGGCGACATGCCCGCCAGTGAATCCGACCTCCTCGTGCAGGAGGTCGGGCTTGCCGTGGGTCACGAAGCGGTCGGGCAGCCCGATCCGGAGCACCCGGGCACGTTCACCGGGCTCGGGGAAGCTGTTCTCGAGGTGTTCGAGCACGCCTGACCCAAAGCCTCCCGGGAGAACTCCCTCCTCGATCGTCACCAGCAGGTCGTGGGAGAGCGCCAGGCGCTCGAGCAGTTCCACGTCGAGCGGTTTGGCGAAGCGGGCATCGACCACGGTCGGTCGAACGCCTGACTCGCCGAGGATTCGAGCTGCATCGAGGGCAATCCCGACGCCCGTCCCGTAACCGACCAGGGCGACACGCTCGCCGTTCTCGAGGGTCTCGCCAGTCCCGATCGGTACCTGCTCGACCCCACCGGGTTCCGGAAGCTCGACACCGACCGCGGCACCGCGCGGGTACCTGAAAGCCGCCGGACCCTCGTAGGCGAGGGCGGTCCTGAGCATCCGGACCAGCATCGCCTCGTCGCGGGGAGCCATCAGGACGATGTTCGGCAGGGGCCGGAGGTAAGCGATGTCGAAGGCCCCGTGGTGGGTCGGTCCATCATCACCGACCAGACCGGATCGGTCCATCGCGAAGGTGACATCGAGGTTCTGCAGGCAGACATCGTGGACCAGCTGGTCGAAGGCCCGTTGGAGGAAGGTCGAGTAGATCGCGCAGACGGGTTTCCCGCCCTGGAGCGCGATGCCCGCTGCCATGAGTACGGCGTTCTGCTCGGCGATGCCGACGTCGAAGTACTGGCCCGGTAGATCGTCCGCGAGCCTCTGGAGGCCGGCGCCCCCGGCCATGGCGGCAGTTATCCCGACCACCCTCGGGTCAGCCTCGGCCTCCTGGACAATCGCGTCGGCGAAGACCGCCGTGTACTGGGGCGGGTCACTGGGCGGAGCCGGCTTCTCGAGCATCTCCGGGGCGATTGCCTCGGGGGAGTCCGACTCCTTGATCGGGACGAGCCCGGACTTCGCGTCCTCCCCGTCGACGATCGAGCCTGGCTTGGCCGCGTGCCACTTCTCCATCCCGGCCAGGCCGCCCTCCTCGGCCGGGGCGAACCCCCGCCCCTTGACGGTCTGGGCATGGACTACCACCGGCCGGTCGGCCTCGATCGCCTCGGAGAGGGCCTTCCTCAGGGCGGCGACGTCGTGGCCGTCGATCGGGCCGACGTAGGCCAGGTCGAGCTCCTCGAAGAGGAGGCCCGGGGCCCAGTAGGCCTTCAACGCCGACTTGATCTCCGGCCCGAGCTTTTCGATCTTCCCGCCGAGCCCGAGCGGCAACCTGGTCAGCCTGTCCTCGAGACCTTCCCTCGCGTGGAAGAGGCCAGGCTTCAGCCGGGCTCTCTGGAAGTAGGAAGCGAGAGCGCCTACGTTCGGGGAGATCGACATCCCGTTGTCGTTCAGGAGGATGACCATCGGCGTCTCGAGACCACCCGCGGCGTGCATCGCCTCGTAGGCCACGCCCCCGGTAAGGGCACCGTCGCCAATCACCGCGACCACCCGGCCGTCCTCGCCGATCCCCCGCCTCATCGCCTCCTTCAGGCCGAGGCCGTAGGAGATCGAGGTCGAGGCATGTCCCGCCCCCATGATGTCGTGCTCGGACTCTGGGATCGAACAGAAAGGAGCCAATCCCCCGTACTGACGGATGGTCGGAAGCTCGGCCATCCGCCCGGTCAGCACCTTGTGCGGATAGGCCTGGTGGCCGACGTCCCAGAGGATCTTGTCGCGGGGGGAGTCGAGCAGACTGTGGAGGGCGACGGCTATCTCGCAGGTGCCCAGGTTCGCGCCGAAATGCCCCCCGATCTCCCCGATCACGTCGATGATGTAGGTCCGAAGCTCCTCGGCCAGCTGCTGGAGCTCGACATCGTCGAGCTCGCTCAGATCGGAAGGCCCCTCGACCTGGGCTAGCAAAGGACCTATGCGGTGGAGTTTCGGATCGCTCATCTGTCTCGGTCGTGGATGTAGTCGGCTACGGCTTCGAGGGACCCGGTCTCGGCATCGATCCCATCGAGGGAATCGACCGCACCCCGGTGGGCCCGCGACGCGAGCTCCCGGGCCCGTTCGAGTCCGTAGAGGCTTACGTAAGTGATCTTACCGTGCCTTTCGTCGCTTCCCATCGGCTTCCCGGTCGCCTCCTCGGAGCCAGTCACATCGAGTATGTCGTCGACGATCTGGAAGAGGATTCCCAGCTGGGTCGCGAATTCCCGGTAGGGCCGACGCTCCCCCTCCGGAACGGCCCCGATCGCAAGGGCAAGCTCCACCGAGGCCGCGATCAGCTTGCCGGTCTTCAGGGAGTGGAGCATCTCTATTCCCTCCTGGTCCAGCGATTCGACCGTGACGTCGACGTATTGGCCGCCGACCATCCCGTCGACCCCGGCCGCCCGGGAAAGGACCTCGATCGCCTCGACGACTCTCTCCGGAGGCCAAGGCCCCGAGCCGATCAGGGCGACGGCCTCGGCGAACAGTGCGTCGCCCGAGAGGATCGCCACCGCCTCGCCGAACTCGACGTGGGCTGTCGGCTTGCCACGACGGAGCTCGTCATCGTCCATCGCCGGCAGATCGTCATGGATCAACGAGTAGGTGTGGACCATCTCGATCGCGCCTGCGGCCGGAAGGAGCGACGGGGTGCCGAGGCCGAGTGCCCTGCCCGTGGCAAGGCAGAGCACCGGGCGGACCCGTTTGCCGCCGGCGAGGAGCGAGTAACGCATCGCATCCGCAAGGCCCGCGGTAGAGGCAGGCCCGGGAAAGGAGAGTCCTTCGAGGTATCGGTCGACCTCCTCACGAAGGTCTTCGGGGTAGCTCAATCCCCCTGCTCCAGGCCGGCGACGGCCCGTTCAGTCTGCTCGAGTGCCTCTCCGACGAGGGTCGCTGCCTCCCGGGCCAGCTCGACTGCCTGGCCATCGGGCGTGTCAGGGTCAGAGAGCTGCTGGCCGATTTCCCGAAGCCGAACGGCTATCCGCTCGAGGGCCGCGCCGGATTCCGATGAAGACCCCTCGGCGGTCATGCGGCCGACTCCCCGGTTCGGGCGACCGACCCCAGGATCCCGTTGACGAAACCCGGGGCGTCGGCCCCGCAGTACTTCCGGGCGAGGTTCACCGCCTCGTCGATCGCCACCTCATCGGGGATGTCATCGAGGACGCGCATCTCGTCAAGGGCAACTCGGAGCACGTTTCGCTCCAGCGGGGCGATTCTCTCGACTTCCCATCCGTGGGAGCGCTCGCCGATCACTTCGTCGATCGCGGCACGGTTTTCCTCGACCCCCGTGGCGAGGTCCCGTGTGAAGTCCGGGGCGCCCTCGAGCAGGACGTCCAGCGGTCGGCCGGTGACGTCGTGCTGGTAGCAGGCAAATACCGCATCGCGGCGCTGTTCGGAACGGCTTACACCCATCGGACCAAGGTTAATGGTCGCCGGGGCCGTCGTCGTCACCGTCCCGATCGCCCCAGAGGGTGGCGACCAGCCGACGGCTTCCCCCATGATCCCGGTGCTCGCAGAGGAACACCCCCTGCCAGGTACCGAGTTCGAGGCGACCGTCCCCGATCGGGAGGGTGAGGTCGACCTGGGTCAGGACGGAGCGGACATGGGCCGGCATATCGTCGGGGCCCTCGAGCGAATGTGCCCAGTCCCGGGCTTCCGGCACCGAGTCGGAGAACCAGTCCTCGAGGTCCCTGAGCACGTCGGGCGAGGCGTTCTCGGTCACGGCCAGCGAGGCTGAGGTGTGCATGATCATCAGGTGGACGAGGCCGGTCCGGTAGCTCCCGATCTCCGGAAGGGAGGAGACCACCTCACCGGTGACGTCGTGGAACCCCTTGGGCCTCGGCTCGAGTGTGATCTCCCGCCGAACCATGCCCGTTACGCGAAGCGCGAGGTCAGGCTCGGGCGACGTACTCGCCCGAGCGGGTGTCGATCCTGACCGTCTCGCCCTCTTCGATGAACAGGGGCACCTGGATCTCGACCCCGGACTCCAGGGTGGCAGGCTTGGTCCCGCCCCCAGAGGCCGTGTCTCCCTTGACTCCGGGCTCGGTCGTCACGACCTGGAGGTCGACGGCACTGGGCACCTGAACCTCGGTCGGCTTCTCGTCGACGAAGAGGACCTCGGCCTCGTCGTTCGGCTTGAGCCACTGGAGAGCATCACCGACCAGACCGGCATCGAGTTCGATCTGGTCGTAGGTCCGGCTGTCCATGAAGACGACCGCGTCACCCGATTCGTAGAGGTATTGCATCCGATTGGACTCCGTCCGGACCGGGCGGAACTTCTCGCCGGCCCTGAAGGTCTTGTCGATCACCGAACCGTCATCGATCCGCCGGAGCCTGGTCCGGACGAATGCCCCACCCTTCCCTGGCTTGACGTGCTGGAAGTCGAGGATCCGGAAGACGGTCCCGTCGACCTCGATATGGGTTCCGTTCTTGAACTGGTTGGTCGAGATCACGCCCGCGAGTGTAATCCGAGCGGAGTGGCAGCAGGCGGCCGCTACCGGCATAATCGCGGGGTGGCAGCCGACCAGAACAGGAAGACCCCGGAGCTGCTCGACCGGCTGCTGCGGATCCCGGCGCCGTCGGGCTACGAAGCTCCGGCTGCTCAGGCCTGGCGCGAGGAGGCCGACTTCGCCGAAGTTTCGAGCGATGCCCTCGGTTCCTCGATCGCGACGATCGGTGGCCCGGATGCAAGCCCACTGGTCGCCGTGGTCGGCCACATCGACGAGATCGGACTGGTGATCCGCCACATCGACGAGAAGGGCTTTCTCCACTTCGGTCCGATCGGTGGCTGGGATCCCCAGATCCTGATCGGCCAGAGAGTCGTGGTCGAAGGACGCGACGGTCCGGTGCCTGGAGTTGCCGGCAGGAAGCCGATCCACCTGCTCGACCCGGAACAGCGCAAGAAGGTGGTCGAGCTGAAGGAGATGCACATCGATATCGGGGCGAGCGACCGGGAGGAGGCCGAGGCGATGGTCTCGGTTGGTGACCCGGTGGTGATCGATACGGAACCCCGTCTCCTGGCCGGGGGGCGCCTCGTATCCCGTTCGCTCGACAACCGGGTCGGGAGCTACGTGGCCCTGGAGGCACTCCGGCGGGTTGCCGAGTCCGGTGGACCGCCCGGCAGGTTTGCCGCCGTCGCAGCCGTCCAGGAGGAGATCGGCCTGTTCGGCTCCCGGACCTCGGCCTTCGAGGTCCGGCCCGACATCGCGATCGCCGTGGACGTGACCCACGCGACCGACGCCCCGGGAATCGACGAGACCGAAGTCGGTTCACACCCCTTCGGGTCCGGTGCCGTGATCGGACGAGGTTCCTCCCTCTCCCCGATCGTCTCGGGACTTCTCCGGGAGGCCGCCGAGGCCGAGGACATCCCCTTCACGATCGAGGCAAGCGGTGGCGCGACCCACACCGACGCCGACTCCCTGCAGATCTCCCGAAGTGGGATTCCGACCGGACTGGTCTCCGTACCGCTCCGCTACACGCATTCCCCGGTCGAGATGCTCGACCTCGGCGACCTCGAGGCAGCGGTCGAGCTGATCGCGGCCTTCGTCCGTCGGACCGGCCCTGACGTAGATCTCACGCGCTGACCTGCTCCCGGGGCTAGGAGCAAAACCTTCGCCCTGGATTGCGTTAACTTTGTGACTACCGTCACTCAGACGGATAGCGAAATGGGGCCATGGGCCCCGGGGAGGGATTACCGCATGTACGACTCGTCCAGGCTCCGTTGTGCCCGCCCGCCCTCGATCGTCATGTCCTTAGCCATTCTCGGCTTCGCGGTCTTGTTCGCCCTTTTCATCCCGCCCGCCTCCGATGCCGCAACCTCGGTCCAGGTAACGACCTCTTCCCAGAAGGAGTTGCTCAAGGCGGGTGGGCTGAAGGTCCGCCTGGCCGGACAGGGAAAGGTGCGGGTTTCTGCGAGCAGCAAGGGCAAGTCCAGCTACTTCAAGGCGAAGTCCGTCTTGGTCAAGGGTTCGAAGTCCGTGACCGTCCCCTTGAGCAGCGCGGGCTTCGGCGCCCTCGGATACTGCAAGCCGATCCCAGTTCAAGTCAAGGCCGGTGGGGCGAAGGCTTCCCGGACGCTGAAAGGGGGTTCCTGCGTTTCCGTGAACCTGGGACCGAACCCGACCAAGTGTGACTTCCTGGACACCACGGTCTGCCTGCAGCCGTTCGCCAACGATTACTTCACGCGGAAGGATTCCAGGACCGGAACCGGCCGTCGTCTGGACATCGCGTCTGCCGCGACCCCTGCCAACACGGCAGGAGATCACATGAATACGACCGATATCAACCGGGCCGATGGCTTCAGTCCTGGAAACCTGATCAGCCTGAAGGTGCCCGGACTCGATACTCCCAAGGCGTTCGGGAAGAACAAGATGGTGCCTCTCACGGACCTCGGGTCGTATTCCAAGAAGGACCGGGCGGTGATGGTCATCGACGCCAAGACGGGCAAGCGCCATCCGATCTGGACCGAGATCGATGCGAATCCGACCGCAGTCGACCCATCCTCCAAGGGCCCCGGGGGGATCAACCAGAACCCTTCAAACACGAAGCCTGTGAACCTGATCATCCGCCCGGCCAAGAACTTCGAGCACGGGCGGCGCTACATCGTCGTGCTGCGCAGCCTCAAGAACGGGAGTGGGCGCGCGATCGGAACGCCGAAGGCATTCAAGGTCTACCGGGATCGCCTCGGCACCAAGTCGAAGGTGGTCGAGCAGCGGCGGCCCCAGATGGAATCGATCATCAACACGGCCGTCAACAAGGGCAACGTCAAGCGATCAGAGCTCTACATGGCATGGGACTTCACGGTCGCCAGCAGGGACTCGGTCGTCGGACGGGCTCTCGATATTCGGGACGATGCCTTCGCGAGGCTGGGAGACACCGATCTCGCCAACAGGACCATCGAAGGCGTCTCGCCGCAGGTGAGTGGCATTGCCGATACAGGATCAGCCGCCAACCCGAACCGGCTGAGACGGGTTCAGGGCGTGATGGAGAACGTTCCCTGCTACCTGGATTCGGCCGACTGCGCTCCCGGTGGAACCTTCCAGTTCGACGCGAAGGGCGAGTTGACCTGGAACCCGGCCTCGACTACCGACGTTCCTTTCGTTTGCGAGATCCCCAACAGCGTCAACACACGGGGACCAGGGTCGGCTGGTACCTACGGCCATGGGCTCCTCGGTGATCGCTTCCAGATCGGCCAGCAGAGTCTGATCGGCAATCAGGCAAATACCGTCTGGTGCGCGGTCGACTGGGCCGGTTTCTCCGACGAGGACCTCCAGCAGATCGTCGGAATCCCCGGCTCACTCACAGGGGTGCTTACCAACGTCTCCTACTTCAACAAGCTCGCTGACAGGATGCAGCAGGGATTCGTCAACTTCCTCTACCTGCAGCGTCTGCTGATCCATCCCGACACGCCGTTGAGGACCCAGCCCCTCTTCCAGAACGGGAGCGGCCAGTACGTAGTCGACCTCTCAAAGGGAGTCTCGACCCGGGGTCAGTTCATGGGAATCAGCCAGGGCGGGATCATGGGTGGCGCCCTCACCGCCCTGAGTCCCGACGTCGACCGAGGGGTACTCGGCGTCACGGGAATGAATTACTCGACCCTGCTCCGGCGATCGGTCGACTCGGACGAGTACTTCAAGGCGGCGAGCTTCGGTCTTTATGCGAACTACCCGGACCTCGCCCAGCGGCCAGTCCTATTCGCGCTGATGCAGCTCCTCTGGGATCGGGGCGAGGCGAACGGGTACGCGCACTTCATGACCGGGAATCCCCTGCCGAACACCCCGCCGCACGAGGTGTTGATGCGGATAGCACTCGGCGACCACCAGGTGACCAACTTCGCCGCCGAGGTCGAAGGCCGGACCATCGGAGCGAAGATGTACGCCCCGGCCCTGCTCGAGGGGCGCCACTGGGCCTCTAACCCTTACTTCGGGATGGACAAGGCCGAAACCTTCCCGGCCAGCGGCGACTCCTACCTCGTCTATTACGACTCCGGTCCGGTCGGGTGGAGCGGGATCCGGCCCGGTGCGGGGGTACCTCCCCTCGAGAATGTGCCGCCGAGGGAGGAGTGGGGATACGGCAGCGACCCCCACAGCCTGCCAAGGCGGGCGAGCACCGGCCTCGGACACGCGATCTCCTTCCTCGGAGACGGCTCGATCCAGGCATGCAGCGTGCTGAACTCCGCTTCAAATGGTGGTGACCTACCGAGCCAGCCGGTAGCGCCTGGGGACAACCACTGCTACTCGAACACCTGGAACGGAATCCTGGGTCTCCCCTAGGCCAACGGTCCGAAAACCAATTGACAAACGGGCGCCTCTTGCCAGGCGCCCGTTTTGTCTCACCGTTCGGCTCGCTGCCCGGGCCCAGCAAGAGAAAAGGACCGGCCCCCTCAGACCGGTCCCTTCCTTCCCTCTCTCCTTCGAGGCCCCTCGCCTTTATCGAAGACCGTCTTGCGTGGATAGCGATCGGCTATCCCGGTGTGTGACGGTAATCACATACTACATTGATTCCGCGATTTGCGCAGTTTCCCGTTGACCGGCCTCAGCCGACCTCGAGCAGGTCCTTGGAATGGCTCGAGAAGTTGGTTTCCGCGCCGGTTTCCCCAACCAGAACGAGGTCCTCGACGCGCACCCCGAACTCGCCGGGGATATAGATGCCCGGCTCGATGGTGACCACGTCCCGCTCGAGAAGTCCCTCGCTCGAGCGGGGTCCGAGCCGTGGCTCCTCGTGTACCTCGAGTCCCACCCCGTGGCCGAGGCCATGGACGAACCGATCACCGAAACCGGCTCGCTCGATCACTCCGCGGGCGACCTCATCGAGGGCCGCACAGCCGACTCCGGCCGCGGTCTCCGAAAGCGCAGTCTCGTTCGATTCGACCACGATCCCGTAGACCTCCCGGGCCTCCGTCGAAGGGGGGCCGGTGAAGACGGTCCGGGTGCAGTCGGAGCAGTAGCCGTCGAGCTTGGCCCCCAGGTCGAGGATCACTGGCTCCCCGGCCTCGATGACCCGCGCCGAAGGCTCGGCATGTGGGGAGGCCGAGTTTGGACCCGACGCGACGATCGGGGGGAAG
>JBJTBP010000034.1:0-10059 GCA_046091385.1 Solirubrobacterales bacterium
GACGATCAAAGCGGCCAACCTGAAGAACTCCTCGGTTCCCGGCAGGGCGATCCAGGACGGGGCCGTGCTGAACGATCAGGTCAAGGCCGGATCCCTGGCGGCCGATCGGCTCAGTGCCTCGGCCCAGCTCTCGTTGAAGGGAGCGTTGGCTTATGGGTTGGTTAGCCGTACGACGCCGAGTTTCATTGCGAAGGCTACGAGCGGTTTCAGTGCGGTGTCTCGAGCACCAGGTACCACCGGCATCTATTGCCTCACGCCGACGCCGGAGGTGGCGGCCCTCGCCTTTGGATCCGACGGCAATCCGGTCCGGCCGCTTCTGGCCAACGTAGAGATGACCCTGACCTCCTCTGCGGCCACCGCGCCCTTTGTGATGCCGAATGGTGACTCCCGCGGTTCGTGCGCAGCTCGTCAATATGAACTGCACACGATGAATGCTGGCAGCTACTCGAACGACATCTCCTTCATCGTCGCCATCCCCTGACCGGCGATGACTGCCGAACGCCTCGACTACGACTGGATCGTCGTCGGCTCCGGGTTCGGCGGCAGCGTCTCGGCCCTCCGGCTGGCCGAGCGGGGCCACTCCGTGCTGGTCCTCGAGCAGGGTCGCCGCTGGGAAGACGGTGACTTCGCCCGATCGAGCTGGCAGGTCTGGAAGGCGCAGTGGGCACCCCGGCTGGGGATGCGGGGGATCATGCGAATCAGCCCCTTCCGGCACGTCAACGTCCTGACCGGGGTCGGGGTCGGCGGCGGTTCGCTGACCTGGGCCAACACTTCCTACGTGCCGGAGTCGGACTCCTTCTACCGCCACCCCCAGTGGGCCAAACTCGCCGATTGGCGCGAACGACTGGCACCCCACTTCGAGACCGCCAAGCGGATGCTCGGGGTAGTCGAGCCGGACTTCGACGGCCCGAGCGAACGGCTGATGAGGGAGCTGGCCGCCGAACTCGACGCACCCGACTCCTACCGGACCACCCCGGTCGCGGTCTTCATGGGGGAGCCGGGGGTGGAGGTGGAGGATCCCTACTTCGGCGGCGACGGGCCGAGCCGGACCGGCTGCCTGAGGTGTGGCCAATGTGTGCTCGGCTGTCGCCACGGGGCGAAGAACACGGTGGTCAAGAACTACCTCTGGCTGGCCGAGCGGCAGGGGGTCGAGGTCAGGGCCGGACGGCAGGTGGTCGACCTGAGGCCGATCGGCGCTGCCGACGGCGGTGAGGGCTGGAAGGTCGTCCACCGGGCGACGCCGCCCTCGGGCGATCACGAAGAGGTGACCCTCCGGGCCGGCAGCGTGGTCCTGGCCGGCGGCACGCTCGGAACCAACGAACTGCTTCTCCGGTGCAGGGAGCGGGGGAGCCTGACCGGGCTCTCGCCGAGGCTCGGCAAGCTCGTCCGGACCAACAGCGAGGCGATCACCGCCGCCACCGCCCACTCGAAGGACGCCGACTACACGACCGACGTCACGATCACGGCCTCGATCTTCCCCGACCGCGAGACCCACATCACCAACAACACCTACGGAACGGCCGGCGATGCCAATTCGACCCTGTTCACCCTGCTGACCGGTGGCGGTACCCGGCTGACCCGGCCACTCAGGCTGCTGGCCAACCTGATCCGGCACCCGGTCGAGGCGCTCAGGAGCCTTTCCCCGTTTGGCTGGTCGACGCGGACGGTGATCTTCACCACGATGCAGACGGCCGAGCGGTCGGTCTCGCTCGTGCTCAGGCCCCGCCGGTTCGGCCAGGGGACCGTGCTCGACACCGAGTCGGAGGAAGGCGTCGCGGCCGCCTCCTACCTTCCGGTTGCCAACCGGGTCGCAGCGCTCGCCGCCCGGCGGATGGGGGGTTACGCCCAGAGCACCCTCCCGGACGTGCTCCGGGCTGTGCCGGCGACGGCCCACTTCCTCGGGGGCTGCGTGATCGGCGAGTCACCCGAGACGGGCGTGGTCGACCACGGCCAGAGGGTTTTCGGCTACCGCAACCTGATGGTGGTCGACGGCTCGGTTATGCCGGCCAATCCGGGGGTGAATCCGAGTCTGACGATCACGGCCCTTGCCGAGCACGCGATGGAGGGAGTCAGGAACCCCCAGCCAGCCGAATCATCCGCTTGGCGAACGGAATCGCACTGATCGAGCCCCATCCCGAGGCCCGGTCGTAGCCCGGGCCGGCCTTGCAGCAACCGAGCGGCCCACCACCGCCGGCCTCCGGGGCGATCAGCGCCCCCAGGTCATTGCCAATCGATGTGATGTCCCGGAACACGGCCTTGCGTGCGCTCGGGTCGCGTGCCAGTTCGTAGATAGAGGGGTTGAGGAAGCCGAGTCGTGACTGGCCCATCTTCTTTGCCTTCTGGTTGGCGAGCAGCACGATCGACGCGGTCAGGGGGGTGGCGGCGCTGGTTCCCCCGACGGTCACCCAACCGGTCGGGGATCCGCACTCCGCGATCGTGCAGCGGATCGTCCAGCCCGGCAGGCCGTCGGCCAGCAGGGCCAGGTCGGGCACGCTCCGCATCCCGGCCTTGCCGACCCCCGGACCGCGTTGCCACGAGGGCTTGCGGAAGAGCAGGCTGCTCCCGCCTCCGCCGCCGCCGAATCCGATCGGGGAGTCGTTCCAGACGACTTCCTCGTCGATCCCGTTCGACTCGTTGAGGGTGATGTTGGTCCCTCCGACTGAGGTCAACCAGGGTGAACTCGACCAGTACTGCACGGAGCGAACTCCCAGGGCAGCCGAGTTTCCCCCGAGGGCGCAGCCACTGGATCCGGTGTCCCCGGCGGCACTCAGCATCGAGATTCCCATCGCGGCCGCCATCTGGGCGACCCGCTCCATCGAGCGGATGAAGCTTCGGGAGCCGGCGAGCTCTGCCTCGCAGGCGGCGTAGACCGATGAGGAGATGACCGAGGGGCGCTTGGCTTTGGGCAGGCCCAACAGGTAGCGGTACATACCGAGCCAGCCACTCGGCTCTCCCTTCGACTCGACTACCTGGATCTTCGGGACCTCGGGCAAAGCGGCCGAGATCACCTGGAGATCGAGGGTCGTCTCAGGTCCGGGTTCGAGTGGTTGCTTCAGGCCGATCAGCTTGCGCGGGGTCGGCGGGGCGCGGTAGCCGAAGCAGTCGGCGGCATCCTCGAGGTCGGAGCGCTTGAAACCGTCGACCTCGACCACGGCGATTCGCCCGCCCTGGCCTTTGAACCCACTCCCGAACAGCCGGTTTATCCCGTATGCGATGTGGATCTGGTTGGGGGTGTAGCCGGGGGTGTAGGTCCCGGGGAAGAGCGAGATCGGAGCACCCGTGGCGAGTGCTGCGGCACAGCCCTTGGGGGTGCCGAGGTTGGCCCGGACGGAAGTTCCCTGGCTTCGTGCGAAGCGGTTCGTCTCGAGTGCCTGCTCGGTGGTCAGGGGAACGAGTGGGCCGGGGTCGGCGCGGCCGGTGGTGGCTGGGTCTACGGGCGGGGGAGCCTCCTCAGTGATCGGCTCGGTGTCGAGGCCGACCACCCCGGTGACCTCGGGAAGGAGCTCTTCGGGAATCTTGGGCTGTCGGGTCGGGGCAACGAACCGTTCCCCATCCGAAGAGAAGGATCCGAGCTCGGTCGAGAAGAGAAGTTCGGCCTGTCGAATCGTCGGGTCGGCCTCGACCCACATTCCGCCGATGCCCGGACGGGCCTCGATGCCGCGGTCCTCGAGATGGCTGATGACCCGTCGGATGGCCGAGCGGTCGGCACCGTAGCGGCGGGCTATCTGCCCCGGCTCGAGGTAGCGGCGAAAATCGGACGAACCCGGCGATGAGACGGCGAGCGCATCCCGGGCAAGCGCCCGATCGTCGGCGTCGAGGAGGAGGACCAGGTCGATCCTCGTGGAATCGGGCGCCACACCAGCGACCGGTCCCCGATCGCGGTAGTCGATCCCCGACCCTCCATCCCCTGCCGGTTGGGTTCCTCCGGCCGATGCCGTCCCTGCCACGAGCAGGAAGGCCCCGAACACGAGGAGGAACCTTTTCGCCCTCATTGGCGGAGGGTAGAGGGAAGGAGTGGGCAGATCAAGCGCTGAGGTCCTGAGCAGGGCCGGTCCTTCCTGCCGGTTCGCGGGTTTACATCACTGGCGGGGCGCTCCTTTATGGTGCCTCGCCCGGTCGCCCTAAGGTGCGCACCGTCATATCTGGACTGAAGTGATGATCCCCCTCGAACAAGAAAGCCGATTCCGAAGAGGCGGCCTGGCCTTCGCTTTGGCTGCACTGGCGCTGGCCTTCAGCGTTGTCGCGCCGGGGTCCTTTGCCGGTTCGGGACAGGCCAGCCCGCGGATCGTCGGCGGGACCGAAGCGGCCCCTGATGCCTGGCCCTCCCAGGCGGCTTTGATCGCCTCTTCCCAGGCAAACGCCGAGCTCGGCCAGTTCTGTGGCGGGACCTTGATCGATCGGAACTGGGTCCTGACCGCGGCCCACTGCGTCATCAGGGATGACGGCTCGCAAGTGTCTGCGTCGGCGATCGACGTCGCGGTCGGGATCGAGACCCTCTCGGCGATCGGCCCGAGCGACCGTATCGACGTCTCCTCGATCGCCATCGATCCCGACTGGGACCGTGAGGCCTCGAGCGGCGACTTCGCCCTGCTTCGCCTCGCGACCGCGTCCGGGAAGCCGACCATGCCTCTCGTCCAGCCTGCTGGCGAGTCCGCGACGGCCGGGGGGCGTCCGGCCGAGATCGCCGGTTGGGGCTGTACTGCCCCGGCGCTCGGCGAGTGCACCCCCGGCGGGTACCCCGACCGCCTGCTCCAGGCAAGGGTCAGCTTCGTTTCGGACTCGGTCTGCGGTTCACCCTCGGCCTGGGGAATCCAGTTCGACTCGGCGACGATGATCTGCGCGGGCTCGATCTCGACCGGGACCCCGACCGCCTGCTTCGGCGACAGCGGGGGCCCACTCACCGCGAACGTCGGTGGGCAGAGGGTGCTTGCAGGGGTGACCAGCTTCGCCACCCAGCGCTGCTCCACCCCGGGGGTGCCGACCGTGTTCGCCCGGGTGGCGACCGCGCGATCCTGGATCGAAAAGACGGTAGGCCGGGTGGCAGCGGTCTCGGAGATCGCCCTGAAGCCGAACAAGACGAAGGTGAAGGCCGGTGGGAAGGTCGTCCTCCGGGTGAGGGTGACCAACTCGGGCGATGCGGCGACCACGGCCCTGGTCAGGTTCAAGAGCAGCAACCGGGCGAAGGCAACGGTCCCCGGCTCGCTAGCCCTCGAGGTCGGGGCGAAATCCTCGGCCTCGGGGAAGGTCGCCGTCCGGACCAAACGGGGCAGGTCCGGCAAGGTGACCGTGAAGGCCACCCTCGGCAGTCAGACCGCGAAGTCGACGGTCACCCTCAAGGGATAGGTCGCCGCGGGGCTTCGCGCCGGTCAGGCGATCAGGTCGTCGCGACCGCTCAGCTCGCTGGCCCGCGGTACCCCGAGCAGGGCGAGCGCCCGGTCGAACTCGTCGGCCAGCATCGAGAGAACTGCCTCGACCCCTTCCGCACCTCCGGCGGCGAGGCCCCAGAGGATCGGTCGCCCGACCAGGACGAAGTCCGCGCCGAGGATCAGCGCCTTGGCGACATCGGTTCCCCGGCGGATCCCCCCGTCGACCATCACGCTCGCCTGCCCACCGATCGCCTCGACCACCTCCGGCAGCACCTCGGCCGTGGCCGGGACGGTGTCGAGCTGGCGTCCACCGTGGTTGGAGACCACGACCCCGGCAGCGCCCGACTCGACCGCGAGCCTCGCGTCGTCCCCCCTCAAGACCCCTTTGACCAGGACCGGCAGGTCGGTCGAACCGGCCAGCTCCCCTACGTCGTCCCAGGTAAGTGAGGGGTCGATCAGGTCGGCGGTGTCCTGCATCGATATCTCGCCCTCACCACCAGCTGCATGGACCCCGGGTACCCCTTCGGCCTGGCCGACCACGAACCCGGTACCG
The DNA here is from genome assembly GCA_046091385.1 of Solirubrobacterales bacterium. Classification (GTDB taxonomy): domain Bacteria; phylum Actinomycetota; class Thermoleophilia; order Solirubrobacterales; family 70-9; genus 67-14. The sequence continues at coordinate 5,920 of JBJTBP010000034.1, forward strand.
ACCTCCTGATCGCGGCGGCCGAGCACCGGCAGGTCGACCGTCAGGAGCAACGCTTCGAAGCCGGCGTCCTCGGCCTCGGCGACCAGCTCCCGGGTAACGGCGCGGTCCCGGAAGACGTAGACCTGGAACCACTTCGTTCCGTCGGGAGCGGCCTGCCCGACCGGACCCGGCCGGGAGGTGGCCAGGGTGGAGAGGGTGTAGGGGCAGCCTGCGGCGACGGCGCCCCGGGCGGTCGCTTCCTCGCCATCGGGATGGGCCAGGCGGTGGTAGGCGGTGGGGGCGACCGCGATCGGTAGCCCGTATCTCCGGCCGAAGAGCTCGACCGAGGGGTCGCGGTTCGAGACGTCGACCATTACCCGCGGCCTCAGCACGATCTCCCGCCAGGCCTCGACGTTACGGCCGAGGGTGATCTCGTCGGCAGCGGCACCTGCGTAGTAGGCAAGGGTTCCCTCCGGCAAAGCCTCCCGGAAGGCGGCCTCGAATCCGGCGAGGGTGGTGGGAAGTTCGTCGCTGGCCATTCGGGGAACGGTATCCCGTCTCGGAGGTGCGGAATTTCCCAAACGGCACCGGAACCCGGTAGGTTCAGCCGGGTTACGCCTTCAGAGGAGCAGAGGGAGTGAACGGTAGAAGGGAAACCCTGCGCATGAGGACTGCTTCGGTCATGGCTTTCGCCCTGGTCGCATTCGCCGCTGTCTCGGTCCTCTTCGGAACCTTCGCTCGGGGCGCCGATGCCGCCCCGAAGAAGACGTCGAAGCCCAATGTGGTTGTCATCCTTACTGACGATCAGCGGGTTGACGACCTCGACTGGATGCCGAAGACCCGCAAGCTCCTCGGGGCAAAGGGGACGACCTTCTCGAAGTTCATGGCCCCCTTCCCGCTCTGCTGCCCGGCACGGATGAGCATCATGACCGGCCAGTACCCACACAACCACGGGGTGGATGGCAACTTCCCACCGGAGGGTTATCTCGGCCTGACCCGTGAGGAGCAGATGAAGACGCTTCCGGTCTGGTTGAAGAAGGCCGGGTATCAGACCTCCCATATCGGCAAGTACCTGAATGGCTACGGCTCCCTGAACGAGACGGAAATACCTCCGGGTTGGATGGACTGGCACGGCTTGATCGACCAGACCTCCTACGACATGTTCAACTACTGGCTGAACGACAACGGCAAGGTTTCGAAGTACGGCGACGAGGAATGGAACGAGGCCGTAATGAAGTTCTCGCGGGATGTTTCCAACCAGGTCTATCCGGACTGGGCCGCGTTCCAGACGGGCCTGATCCAGACTTTCGTTGCCTCCGGCGTTACTGCTGACGGCAATTTCGGCACGACTTCACGGAAGAACCACCAGGTCGACGAGCTCGCCCGGAGGGCAGTCGGATTCATCGACGAAGCTTCGCGCAAGAAGGCCCCCTTCTTCCTCCACTTCGCTCCGACCGCGCCCCATCGTGAAGATGTGCCGGAGCAGGTCGGGTACCGGGAGACCAACCCAAGGGTCCCGGCTCGCTATGAGAGCAAGATCCAGGGCCTCCAGTTCTCGAACCCGCCCTCGTTCGACGAGGCCGACATCTCGGACAAGCCCACGTTGCTCTCGAACTTCAAGCCGCTTGGCGACATGCTTGCGAACCGGCCGATCACCGGCCTCCAGCAGATCGACAATTACCGTCGTGGACGGGTTGGCAACCTCTGGGCGCTCGACGACGCCGTCTCGGGGATCGTCTCCGAGCTGAAGAAGAAGGGGGAACTGGATAACACCCTGATCATCTTCCACTCGGACAACGGCTGGCTCCTAGGCGAGCACAGGGTCACCGGCGACAAGTACATGCCTTACGAAGAGTCGCTCATGGTTCCTACGATCATCAGTGGACCGGGCTGGCCGAAGGGCAAGAAGGTTTCGAAGCTCGGATCGAACGTGGACTTGACAAGGACGATCCTGGACGCGACCGGGGCGAAGGCGAACCGGACCCAGGACGGGATCTCGCTGCTGCCGCTGGCCAAGGGCAAGGCGAAGCCGCGAAAGGCGGCGCTCATGGAGGCGACCAGGTCCCTGTTCGTCAAGCCAGGCTTCCCCTACGCCTGGGATGTCCCCTACTTCGGGGTTCGAACCGACCGGTTCAAGTACGTCAACTGGTGTTCGGCCCGGGGCGTTTGCGAAGACGGTCAATGGATCACAGGGGGCGAGGAGCTCTACGACCTGAAGACGGACCCGTACGAGATGCAGAACCTGGCGAGTGACCCGGCCATGGCGGCAAAGAAGGCCGAACTGCTCGCCCTCGCCCAGAGCCTCCGGGGCTGCAAGGGCAAGACCTGCGTGGTCCGTTAGGGACCGCCCGGACTTCCTCGACGTCCGGCCCCTAGACGCTGCAGGCTTCGGTAATTGCCTGGGCCGCGGTCCGGTGAACGTCGCGGACGATCCCCAGGCCGAATAGCTCGAGGGTTTCCCGGGTAAGGACTCCCTCCCTCGCCCTCAGCACGACCGGCTTACCGGGGCTGACCACGTCGGCCGTGATCGCGATCTCGATGTTGACCAGGTCGTCGGCAGTCGCCGCGACCAGGGCCCGGGCCCTCGGCAGGAAGACCCGCTCAAGCAACCCTCGGTCCTCGCCATGGCCGATCAGCACCGGGATCTTCCTCGCCCGGGCGAATCGAACTGCCGAGGCCTCCGGTTCCAGCTCGATCGCTACAACGCCGACCCCGCGCTCGCGCAGGTAGGTGCAGAGTCGGAGGCCGACCTGACCCATCCCGACCACTACGACGTGGTCGCGCCGGGGGACGACCCGCTTGCCGACGATCCCGGTCAGCCTCGAGTCGAGCAGCCACTGGATCAGGCCGGCGGTGAAGAGAGCCGCGAAGCCCAGGGTAAGCAGCATGCCCGCGGCAGATGCGAGCTTGAGCCAGGCCGGCCCTTTGCTCACGGCCGGTTCGGCCTGGACGGTGGTCAGGGTCCGGACCGAGCCGTAGATCGAGTCGACGACCCCGAGGTCGGTCGCCACCAGGAGCAGGGCGATGTCGGCGAGGATCACGGTGACGAGTCCGACCAGTCCCCCGATCAGGAGCCGGGCCTCCCGGGGAACTGGCCGGAAGATCGAGACGAGCCAGTCGAACGGCGCCCGCCTGGACGGACCACCGCGGGAGATCCCCGGGTCCAGGCACGGTTCCGCCAGTTCCGGCGCGGCAAGTTCGGCAAAGGAGAGGACGACGCAGTCCGGCACCCCACTGCGCAGGCGTTCGGCAACGGTGCGATCGAAGATCGTGACGACCAGGTGGATCCCGGGGGAGAGGGCCTCGACCAGCAATGCCAGCCGGAGGGCGAGGACGTCGTCACGGGTGACGATCGCGACTGCGCCGGGGGACCCCTTCAGGGCAGTTCGGACTTCGTCGTCGCTCGGATCGACCAGGCTGCCGAGGTCCGCCCCGGGGCCCCGTTGGAGGGTTTCCTCCGTGGCCCGGAAGAGTGGACCCCCGTCGCCTAGGAGAAGGGTCTCCATCGGTCCAAGGTAGAGCCGGGGCCGGACCCCTCCGTCGGCTCCTTCCGGACCCGGTCCGGAAGCGGTAGGTCAGTCGGCGATCTGGACGACCAGCTTGCCGCGGTTCTCGCCTGCGAACAGCATGTTGAGCGCCTCGGGGAGCCGGTCGAATCCCTCGACCACGGTCTCCTCGGTCTTCAGCTTTCCCTCGGCCGCGAGTTCCGAGAGGCCGGTGACCGCTTCGCCGAACCGGGGGTAGTAGTCGAGGATGATGAAGCCCTGGAGCTTGACCCGGTTGACCAGCAGGTTGCCGAAGGTCCGGGGGCCGGGCGGCGGCTCGGTGTCGTTATAGCCGGAGATCAGGCCGCAGAGGACGACCCGGGCGTTGATGTTCAGCCTGCTGAAGACGGCTTCCATGATCTCGCCGCCGACGTTCTCGAAGTCGACGTCGATCCCGTCCGGGGTGGCTGCCTTGAGCTGGTCGTGCCAGTCATCGGCCTTGTAGTCGACCGCGGCGTCGAAGCCGAGCTCATCGACGATCCCGGCGCACTTCTCCGGGCCGCCGGCGATCCCGACCACCCGGGCACCTTCGGCCTTGGCAAGCTGGCCGCCGACCGAGCCGACCGCGCCGGCCGCGGCCGAGACGCCCACGGTCTCGCCCTCCTTCGGCTGGCCG
>JBJTBP010000035.1:0-36324 GCA_046091385.1 Solirubrobacterales bacterium
GGAGGTGATCGACGCCGTCAACGGACTCCTCGCACAGGTCGCAAGTGCCGAACAGCTGGCCGAGATCGAGGCCTCTTCGCTCGATCCCTCGCTGGTTGCCGCCGAGTCGGAGCGGGAGTTGAGGACGGAGCTGGTCGAGTCGAGGTCCGAGCCATCGCTCGATGCCTTCCTGCCCCGGAGCGGAGGCAGGCTCCGGCTGTCGGCGACCGACATCGACCTCTACCTCTCCTGTCCACTCAAGTACAAGTTTGCCCGGGTGTTCTCGATCCCGACACCGAGGACGGTCAACCAGAAGTTCGGAATCCTGATCCACGACGTGCTCGAGCGGTTCCACCGCGACGGTGGCGAGGCCGACCCCGGGGAGCTGGTCGGGATGATGGAGTCCGGTTGGGCGCGAGCCGGATTGGAGGACTCGGCCGACGAGGTCCAGTTCCGGGAGCGGGCTCGTGAGGCACTTGCCCGCTACCACCAGCTCGAGGCTGGTTCGGAGTCCGAGCCGATCTGGTTCGAGCGGAAGTTCGAGTTCGACCTCGGCCCCTACCGGGTGACCGGGCGGGTCGACCGGGTGGACCGGCATCCGGATGGCTCGCTCGAGCTGATCGACTACAAGACCGGCGCACCGGTCGACCCCGAGCGCCTCGGTGGGGACCTCCAGCTGACCCTCTACCGGCTGGCGGCCGAACGGGCCTGGGAGGTCGAACCCTCGGTCCTCACCTACTACTACGTCATGGAGCCGACTCGATCGACGATCGAATCGGGGCCGGAGGACATCGAGAGGGTCGAGCGGACGGTGGCCGAGGTGGGGGAGGCGATCCTCGCCCAGGATTTCGAGCCGACTCCGTCGCCGGCGGCCTGCTCCTGGTGCGACTTCCGGACCGTCTGCCCGGCCGCTGAGGCCTGACCCCGCGGTCGTTCAGTCTGCGTCGCGGCGGCGGAGGAACCTCTGGAACTCCCGGGCGATCGCATCCCCGCTCGGCACGTCGAGCGAGGCCTCGACCCGGGAGCGCTGCTGCTCCTCGATCCGGGTGACCAGTTCTTCGACGTCGGAGTCGGCCGCCACAGCCCGGTCGATCTGCTCGTCGTAGTCGATCGCCTCCTGCTCGAGGCCCGAGGTATCGGCCGCGATCCCGGTCACCTGCTCGAGCAGGGCGGTCAGTGCGAGGGCGGCCTTCGGGCTGGGGACGGCCGCGACGTAGTGGGGGATCGCCGCCCAGAGCGAGACCGAGGGGATGTCGCGGCGGCGGCAGAGCTCGTGGATGACTCCGACTATCCCGGTCGGCCCTTCGTAGTTGGCCCTTTCCAGCTCCAGCCGGGAGACCATCTCGGGGTCGGAGGCCAGCCCGGTCACCGGCACCGGGAGGGTGTGGGCGACCTCGGCGATCAGGGCGCCGACCACGGCGATCGTGACCACGTCGAGTTCCTCTGCCACCTTGAGCAAGGTCTCCGAGTAGGTCCGCCAGAGAAGGTTGGGTTCGGTCCCGATGACGATCACCAGGTCGCGTGGGGCCGATTCCGGGGTGGCGACGTAGATCTCGGTGTCGGGCCACTCGATCTCGCGGTAGGTGCCGTCGACCACCTGGATGGTCGGCCGGTTCGCCTGGAAGTCGAAGAACTGCTCGGGGTCGATCGTCGCGATCTGCTCGACCGGGAGGGAGTCCGCCAAGGTGGTCAGCGCAGAGGTCGCCGACCCGGCCGCGTCGTTCCATCCCCTGAAGGCGCAGACCATGATCGGGTCCCTCAGTTGGGGCGGTGCCCCGGTCCAGATCAGGTGCTCCATCGAACCCAATCTAGAGGATGCTCCCCGTCTGGCAGTTGGGTAAGTATGTGGTCGTGGAGGCGGCCGAACTTCCAGATCCAGAGCCGGAGCGGGGTCCGGCGATCTCGGAGCTCACCCCTGGCAGGTCGTTCCGCGGGCGCTATGCCTGTGCCCGCAAGGATCGTCTGGTCGCGAGGAACGGGTCGGCCTACCTGGGCCTCGAGCTCCGCGACCGGACCGGAACCCTGCAGGCGAGGCTCTTCCGGGATGCCGACCGGCTGGGGCTGCTGTTCGATCGGGGCGACGTGATCGAGGTGACCGGGCGGACCGAGCTATTCCGGGGAGTCCTGAGCGCCGAGGTCGAGTCGGTCGAGAAGGTCCCGCCGGCCGAGGTCGATCCGTCCGACTTCCTGCCGACCGCCTACCGCAGCCGTGAGGAGCTCGAAGGCTTCCTCGAGCACCTGGTCGGGGAGGTCCACCATCCCGGGCTCTCGGCGGTCGTCCGGGACCTGCTGTTCGAGGGAGAGGTGGCGGAGGAGTTCCGGATCGCGCCCTGCACCCGGGCCGGGCACCACGCCTACATCGGCGGTCTGCTCGAGCACTCGGTCGCGGTCGGGACTCTGGTCGGAGAGACCTGCGTACTCCATCCCAAGCTGAGGCCGGACCTGTTGATGGCCGCGGCCCTGGTCCACGACATCGGCAAGACGGGCGAGTTCACCTACGGGGCCGAGATCGGCCTCTCCGAGCGCGGCCGCGCCCTTGGGCATCTTCAGATCGGAGCCGGGCTGATCACCGACGCCGCCCAGCGGACCGGACTCGACCCCGAGCTATCCGACCTGTTGCTCTCGGTGGTGATGTGCCACCACGGCACCGAGCCGCTGAGGCTTCGCTCCTTTCCATCGGCCGAGGCGATCGCCCTCTACCGCCTGAACGCCCTCGACGCCCAGGTCAAGACCGCGCTCGAGCACGGGGTCGGCTAGGCCGCTTCGTCGTCCTCTAGCGGCGCTTCATCGTCCGGCGCCGGGAGTCCGAGGCTCGGTTCCGAGTCGAAGGTCGAGGTGGTCGCCTCGACCGACTTGAGCTCCGGGGTCACCTTGCCGGAATCGATCCCCAGCTCCTCGAGCTTTCGGAGGCTCGGAGCAACCCGTGAGTCGTAGGAGCGGACCGCCCCGTTGAAGCTGGTCACCGTCTTGTTGATCGACTGGCCGACGTTGCCGATGTGTTCGAGGAACTTGACGATCCTCGCGTGGAGCTCCTCACCCGTCTTGGCGATCTCCCGCGCCGACTGGGCCATCTTCTCCTGGCGCCAGCCGAGGTTGACCGCCTTGAGGAAGCCGATCAGGGTGGTCGGGGTGGCGACGACGACCTTCTTGGTCAGGGCGAACTCGTAGAGCTCGGGGTCGACGCTGAGCGCCGCCTGGTAGATCCCCTCGCTCGGCACGAACATGACCACCAGCTCGACCGTCTCCTCGTAGTTCGACTGGTAGTCGCGCTTGTTGAGTTCGGTCACGTGGCCCCGCATCTGCTGGGCGTGGCGCTTGAGCAGCTCATCGCGTTCGGAGTCCGACTCGGCCGTGAGTGCCTCGTGGAAGGAGTCGCCCGGCGCCTTCGAATCGATCACCACCACCTTGCCCCCCGGCATCTTCACGACGAGGTCCGGGCGCTGGCGGCCGTCGTCGGTCTCCTGAGTGTCCTGGGTGACGAAGTCGGAGTGCCTGGCGAGCCCGGCCATCTCGACAACCCTCTCGAGGTGGATCTCGCCCCAGTTGCCCCGCTCGGCCGGTTTGCTGAGGGCGGTGGTCAGGTCCCCTGCCTCCTGGGCGAGCAGGTCGGTCCGTTCGCTGAGTTGCTTGAGCTGCTCGTCGAGGCGCCCCTGGGCCGTCGCCCTCTGGCGCTCCAGTTCCTCGAACCGCTCCTGAACCTTCTTCAGGCCCTCCGAGACCGGGCCGACCGTCATTTTGATCTCGGTCGTCCTCTTTTCCAGTTCGGCCTGTGAGAGCTCCCCCTCGACCTTCCTCAGCTCGGTCATCTGCTCCTTGAGTTCCTTCGAGGTCTCCTTGAGGACCTCCGAGGAGATCGCCTTCATCTGCTCGGAGAGCTCCTCGCGGTCGGCCTGGGCGAGTTCCAGCTGGCGCTGGTGGGACTCTTCCTGGGAGGCGAGCAGGGACTGGAGTGAGTCAACCTCGGCCGAGAGCGTCGCTGAGCGCCGGGTTAGCAGGGCGTAGGTGGCGAGGGCCCCGATCAGGAGCCCTGCGGCCAGTCCGACGAAGATCATCGGCCGGACGCCTCCTGTTCAGTTCGGGTCGGTTCCATTGTTCGGGACGATACCCGTGCCATCCCCGGTTTTCGCAGGGCCAGAGCCGGAAAATCCCTAGTTAGCGGGTAGTTCATGGGATCAAGGTCGGCGGTGGCGGCCGAAACCTGACAGGAGGGCTGGATCAGTCCTCGGCAGTCGGGCGACGGCGTTCCCGTTTGGTCCGGGAGCGACGGCGCTTCGATTCGAGTCGTCGCTCGCGGGAGGAACGGGTCGGGCGGGTCGGGCGGCGTTTTCTCCGGCGGGCGAGCGCGGCGGAGAGTTTCGCCTCCAGCCGGTCGAGGGCGAGGTCGCGGTTGCGGGCCTGGGAGCGTGCGTCCTGAGCGACCGCGGTGACCACCTTTCCCAGTCGCTCGGTGACCCTCTGCCGCTGGGCCTCGGTCAGGGAGGTCGAGGCGGCGACGTCGAACCGCGCCTCGATACGGGAGGCGGTCACGTTTGCGTGTTGACCCCCGGGTCCGGAGGAGCGCGAGGCCTTCAGCTCGATCTCGGCAACGGGAATGAACGGTCCCCCGTCGGGTCTGATCCCGCGCTTCACCGTCAGCCCGACCCGGTCGGCTGCGCTTCCCGGTCGAACGTCCGGGTGACCAGTTTCCAGGCGACGTAGAGGGCGAGCAAGCCGAAGGCGATCTTCAACGCCCGTTCAGGGATGTTGTTGGCGAGTACCACCCCGACCACCACGCCGACCGGGGAGAGCAGGCCGATCAACAGGCCGTCGCGCAGGTCGACGTTGCCGAAGCGACGCTGGCTCAGGGCACCGAACAGCGAGACGACCGAGATCATCAGGAGCGAGGTCGCTTCGGCATCAACCTGGTCGAGCGAGAGGAAGGCGACGAGCGCCGGCACGAAGAGGACGCCGCCACCGACCCCGATCAGGCCGGCGACGACCCCGCCGAGAGCACAGATGAGGATTGCGAGAACGAGGTCCATCGGATTAGAAGAAGAACATCTGGATTGCGACCCCGACCAGGACGACGGCGAAGACGAGCGAGATCAGGCGTTCGGAGACCTTCTGCTGGAGGGTGGTCCCGAGCAGTACGCCCCCGACCGCCGGGATCGACAACAGCAGGCCCGTGCCCCACGCGACCTGACCGTAGAAGGCGAAGGTGATCACGGCAAAAAGGGCGATCAGGACGATCGCGGCGAGGCTGGTGCCGGTTGCAAGTCTCTCGGAGTAGCCGAGGAAGGCGATCAGCATCGGAACGATCACCGTTCCGCCTCCAACGCCGAGCAGCCCACTGAAGGCTCCGGCAGCGGTGCCCAGCAGGACCAGCTTGATCAGACGCCCGCGCTCCATCCGGGCGATACTAGAAGCATGACTTCGGACTCACCCCTGTCGGTGCTGCTGGAGGATCCCGACTCGTCGGCGCTGATCACCGACGTCGACGGGACCCTCTGTCGGATCGTCGGACGGCCAGAGCGGGCCGTGGTCCCGGCGCGGGCGCGGACCTCGCTGGGAACCCTCGCCGAGCGGCTCGAGGTTGTCGCCTGCGTCAGTGGCCGCCCGGTGGAGGTGGTCAGCAGGATGGTCGACGTTCCATCGCTCACCTACATCGGCAACCACGGCCTCGAGCTGATCGAGCCGGGTGGTTCGGCGCCGGTGGTCGAGCTCGACTCCGAGGACGCGGCTCTCAGCTCGACCTTCATCAGGGAGCACGACAGCCCGTTCTGGGTGTCTGCCGGGATCCGGGTCGAGGACAAGGGTCCGATCCAGGCACTCCATTGGCGGGGAGCGGACGAGCGGACCGAGACCACCGTCCACGAGATCGCCGACCTCGCAGCGGCCTCCGGGCTGGACATTCATTGGGGTCGGAAGGTGATGGAGATCCGCCCCCCCGGTATGGAGGGGAAGGCCGGGGCGGTCGAGTCCCTGCTGGAAGGAGGGGCGATCAGGACCGCCGCCTTCGCCGGGGACGATCGGACCGACCTCGAGGCTGCGATCCGGGTGAAGGAGATGAAGGAGGCGGGGCAGATCGACCGGCTCGTACTGGTTGCCGTCTCCTCGACCGAGGGCCCCCCGGAGCTGGTCGAGCTTGCCGACGTCGTGGTCGATGACCCCGACAGGTGGCTGGAGATGCTCCAGGACCTGGCCGGCTGAGGGGACAGTTTGCCTTACGCCGAGCTGCTCAGGGCCACCGTCTTCCTGACCGCCGGGGGTGCGACCGCACTGGCGGCGCTCTCGATAATCGGGATCACCCAGGGTGGCGATGACCTGGTGATCGTTGTCGCCCTGGTCTGGTGGTTCCTCGCGGCGGTGATCGGGATGGTCTTCGGTTCGCCCGAGCGGGTCCGCGAGGGGGTCGGTCGGACCTTGGCCGAGGCCCGGACGGCACCGACCTCGGGGCCGGGGGTTTCGCTCTCTTCTCCGGGCCGGATCGCCTTCGGAAGGACCTGGCCGATCCTGCTCGCGGTTGGCCTGGCAGGGGCGCTGGGGGTCTTCCTGCCGGAGGTGGCGGTGATCGCCAGCGGCTACTCGCTGCTGGTCTCTCTGGCCTGGCGAAACCGCGAGGCGGCCGTCCTGGCGGTCGAGCGAAGGGACGGGGTCAGGTTCCTGGTCGAGTCCGGTTCGGCCTTCAAGCCGATCCGGCTGCTTCGCTCGCCCGGCCTGACCCAGCTCTAGAGAGCCGGGCCTACTTCCACCAGGCTCTGGTGTTCAAGACCTGCTTTGGCCCGAGCCAGGCCCGCCTCGCCGTCGCGACCGCGTATTCCATGTAGTCGAAGTGGGCCGGGTCGTGGGCATCCGTGGTCAGGGCGATCCCGACTCCGGCCTCGGCGGCCAGCCGGGCGTGGACGTCGGAGAGGTCGCGCCGTCTGGGGTTGCCGTTTATCTCCATCGCAGTTCCGCTCGCTGCGGCGGCTTCGACCAGAGCCTCGATGTCGACCGGGTAGGGGTCGCGCTGGTTCAGCAGCCGCCCGGTCAGGTGGCCGATGCAGTCGACAAGCGGGTTCTCGATCGCCTCCTTCAGCCTCCCCGTCATGAAGTCCGGGTCGTCGCGGAACGAGGTGTGGACCGAGGCGATCACCCAGTCGAGTTCGGCGAGCAGGTCTTCCTCGTAGTCGAGAGCTCCATCGACCCCGATGTTCACCTCGGAGCCCGACAGCAGCCGGAACCCCTTCTTCGCCCTCGACCGTGACTTGCGGAACTTGGCGTTCAGCTCTGCGATCTCGGTGATCCGGGCTTCGAGCTCCTTCGGCGAGACGTCGTTTCCGAATCCGTGGGAGGCGGAGTGGTCGGTGATCGCGATGTATTCGTAGCCCAGGGCGATCGCGGCGTCGGCCATCTCCTCGAGGGTCGCCCGGCCGTCGGAGAGCGTGGTGTGGGTGTGGAGGTCCCCTTTGATCATCTTCCGGGTGACCAGCTTCGGCAGGCGTCCCTCACGGGCGGCTTCGAGCTCGCCCCGTCCCTCGCGGAGCTCGGGCTCGATGTACTCGTAGCCCAACCTTTCGTAGACCCCCTGCTCCGAGTCGAAGCACTCCACCTCGCCGGTCTTGTCGTCGGTGATCCCGTGCTCGGAAACGTGGAGTCCGTCGGCGACGGCCGCCTCGCGGAGTTCGGTGTTGTGGGCGGCCGACCCGGTGAAGTGCTGGAGCAGGTTGCCGAAGGCGTCGGGCGGGACGATCCGGACGTCGACCCCGACACCGGTGTTGGTCTCGAGCTTGACCCCCTTGTCCGAGGGGTTGCCCCGGTTTCCGATCAGGGGGTGCTCGGCGATCCGGGCCGCCAGGACCTTCGGTTCGTCCGAGGTGGCGATCAGGTCGAGGTCCTTGCAGGTGTCGGCCATCCGCCTGACCGAGCCGGCCACCTCGGCCCGGTCGCAGGCCGGGTCCGCGCGGAGGGCCTCGACCAGCTGCCGGGCAACCGTCAGTACCTCGTCGAGCCTGAGGCGCGAGGGCCCCTCGGGCTGTTCGGCAAGTCGGTCGAGGCCGGCGAGGATGTTCTCCTCGACCTTCGGGCCGAGCCCCTTCAACTCCTGGACCTTGCCGGCCTCGGCGGCCTTTCGAAGGTCGCCCGGCCCGTCCACCCCGAGCTCCTCGTGAAGTCGACGGACGGTCTTCGGGCCGAGGCCCGGGATCCGGTTGATCTCGATCAGACCTGGAGGGATCTTCTCCTTCAGCTTCGCTGACGCCGGGATCTCCCCGGTTTCGACCAGGGCGACGATCTTCTCCTCGAGGGTCTTGCCGACGCCGTCGAGCTCGGTCACCTTGCCTTCCATGGCCAGGTCCTCGACCGAACGCGGCTCGGAGCGGACCGAGCGTGCAGAGTTGACGTAAGCCAGGATCCGGTAACGGTCTGCCCCGTCCAGCTGGTAGAGCACGGCGAGTTCGTCGAGTGCGTCGGCGATCTCGGCGTTGGTCATGGCCGAAAGCTAACGGCCGCACCACCCTTGACCCGTTCCGCTCCAGCCTTACTTCATTTTGTATAGTCAGGTCCTGATGCCCGACCTGGCTGCGGTCCCGGATACGATCGGGGACCCAAGTCGGGGTCCACGGCGAAACAGCGATCAACGAGAGGATCAGGTGCGAGAGAGATGTCAGGCAGCCTTCCCGAAGTAACCGACACGAACTTCCAGTCCGAGGTGATACATCAGTCCGGGGCGACTCTGGTCGACTTCTGGGCTCCCTGGTGCGGACCGTGCCGGGTCCTCACCCCCGTCCTGGAGGAGATCAACGGCGAGCGCGACGACATCCGGGTGGTCAGCCTGAACGTCGACGACAACCAGCAGACGGCAGCTCAGTACGAGGTGATGTCGATCCCGACGATGATCCTGTTCAAGGACGGCGAGATGGTCGACAAGATGGTCGGGGCGATGCCGAAGCGCAAGCTCCTCGACCAGCTAGAGCCGGTCCTCGGCGGCTGACGGCGGGCGACGTGCCGTTCGTAGAGGTCCACTGGTTCGCCGGCCGGACCGATGAGCAGAAGGCCGAGATAGCGAAGCGGATTGAGGATGCCCTGGTCGAAGTGGCCGGGGCGCCCCGCGAGCACTGCTGGGTCAAGTTCGCCGACTCGGAGAAGGCCGACTTTGTCATTCCCGAGCCCGATCGGGACTGAAGCGGCCGCAAGGGTTTGAGTGGCTTACCGCTTGCTGAAGGCGGAAGACGCCCACTGGCGGCCGTCCAATCAGACTGGGGTCGCGAATACGAATCTCGCGGAGCAGCTCGGGGCGAGCACCCTCGGTGCCCGGCTCTGGCGTCTGGAGCCAGGTCAGGCGATCACCCGCCATCGCCACCGCGAGACCAGCGAGCTCTACGTCCTGCTCGAAGGAGAGGGCCGGATGCGGGTCGATGGGGACCTGCTGGACCTCGGACCCCTCGACACCGTCCTGGTCGACCCCGACTCCTTGCGTCAACCGTTCAACGACACGGATGCCGAGCAGCTCTGGCTAATCGTTGGTGCTCCCCCGGAGCCGGCTGACACGACCGCGATGGACGAGGAAACCCTCGCCGCGCTCTACCCGGATGGCCCAACGGCGATGCCGCCCGAACTGGGGGGTTGACCGCTCGAGCTCAGACGTGCCGGGGTTTGAACAGGTAGTGGCTGACCACCCATTCCTGGCCTGAGTCGTAGTTCCAGGTCTCGGCGGCGGCCATCAGGAAGACCCGCCAGGCGGCAAGGCTCGCGCGGCTGCCCGGTCCGAGGAGTCCCTTCGCCTCCTCCCGCCCAGCATCGAGTCGGTCGAGCCAGGCCTCGAGGGTGCGGGCGTAGTGGGTCCCGTCGAACAGCCACCTTTCCTCGAGCACCAGGTCATCCTGGAAGAAGAGGGCGAGGTCGTGGGAGGGCATCGTTCCGGCGGTGAAGAACCGGCTGGCGAACCAGCTGTCGGTGAAGCGGTAGGCGAAGCGGCGATTCGAGAAGACGTGGAGGAAGAACCGGCCACCCGGCTCGAGCCAGGAGGAGATCCGCCTCATCAACTCGCGCCAGTTTCGGAGGTGCTCGAACATCTCGATCGAGACGACCCGGTCGAACCGTCCCTCGGGCTCGAACTGGCCGATGTCGGCCGTGATCACCTCGAGGTTGTCGATCCCGCGCGTGCGGGCCTCCGCCTCGATTGCCTCCCGTTGGGTGCGGGAGTTGGAGACGGCAGTCACCCTGCAGCCCGGGTAGCGCTCGGCGATCCAGAGCGACATCGATCCCCAGCCACAGCCCAGGTCGAGCACGGTCATTCCGTCTTCGATCCCGGCCCTCCGGCAGGAGAGGTCGAGGGTCGCTTCCTCTGCTTCGGCCAGGTCGGTCACCCCGTGCGGCCACCAACAGGCGCTGTACTTCATCCGAGGCCCTAGGAACAGACGAAAGAACTCCGTTGGCACCTCGTAATGCTGGCGGTTGGCCGACTCGACCTGTTCGGCGACCGGCCCGGACGACATCCGCTCGACCATCCCGTCGAGGCGCTGCTCGATCCCGGTGACCCCGCCCTCAGTCTCCTGCCCGATCCGTTGTCGGGCGGCCCTCCTGGCGGCCGTCCGGACGACTCGGTCCGGGACCAGGCCGGTGGCCAGGGCGCGGTCGAGCGCCAGGTGGCCGGCCGGTTCCCGTCCGCTCCCCCGGCGCGCCCGATCCCGATCATCAGCTCCTGACCGTCGATCTGCTGGGTCTCGGTCGCATCGCCAGACCCACCGGTGAAGCTGAGGGAGGTGGCCAGCACCTCCCCGGCCAGGTAGTCGGAGTGGGCCTCGGCGGCGGCGATCAACTCAGGGCTGCCCCCGAGGTCGAGCGAGATCCGGTCGGTTATCTCGAGTCCCGCGTTCTTGCGGGCGTGCTGGACGGCGTGGACGATTTCCCGCGCCAGCCCCTCGGCGACCAGACCCTCGTCGAGTTCGAGCGACAGGGCGACTGCGTGGCCTGACTGGGCCTCCACCTGGTAGCCCTCGAGCGGTTCCATCTCCATCACCAGGTCATCGGCCGAGAGCGAGTGGTCGTTTCCTCCGACCGAGATCACCACCGACTCTCCCGAGGAGAGCGCCTCGGCGACCCGATCGGGCTCCAGGGCCGAGACCGCGGCCGCCGCGGCCGGCATCTCGTTGCCGAACTTCGGACCGAGGCTCCGGTAGTTCGGCTTGACGACGTAGGCGACCAGCTCCGCTTCCTCCGAGACGAACTCGACCTCCCGGACGTTCAGCTCCGAGCGGACCAGGGCTGCCTGGGACTCGATCCACCGCCGCTCCTCGTCGCTCGCAACGACGACTGCGCGGGAGAGGGGCTGCCTCATCTTGACCCCCGACTGGGCCCGTCCCGCCCGGCCGAGCTCGACCGTCCGACGGACCGCCTCCATCGCCCGTTCGAGCTCCGGGTCGCGGAGGGCCGGGTCGGGCACGGGGTAGTCGGTCAGGTGGACCGAGTCGGGCATCGAGCCGAACTGACCTTCCTCACCCCCGACCAGGTTGGAGTAGATCTCGTCGGCGATGAATGGGGTAAACGGAGCGAGCAGGCGGGCGACCGAGACGAGGCAGTGGCGGAGGGTCTCGAAGGCCGCTGCGTCGCCGTCCCAGAAGCGCCTCCTCGACAGCCGGACGTACCAATTGGAGAGGTCCTCGACGAAGGCCGCGATCTCCCGGCCGGCCGCGGTGCAGTCGAACCGGTCCATCTCCTCGACCACCGCTTCGGTCGTCGCCTGGAGTCGGGAGACCAGCCATCGGTCGAGCTCGGTCCCATTGGAGGGCGGATCGGGCGGCGCGGAAGGAGTCAATCCCTCGGCATTGGCGTAGAGCACCCAGAAGGAGTAGGTGTTCCAGAGGGTGAGCAGGAAGTTCCGGAGCGCCTCGGAGATCGCCTCCATCGAGAACCGGTAGCCCGACCAGGGCTGCTGGGCGGTGAACAGGTACCAGCGGAAGGCATCGGCCCCGAACCGGTCGATCACCTCCCACGGCGTGACCACGTTGCCCCTGCTCTTCGACATCTTGTGTCCCTCGGCATCGAGGATCAGCCCGAGGCAGACGCAGTTGAGGTACGAGGGCCGGTCGAACAGGAGGGTCGACTCGGCGAGGAGGGTGTAGAACCAGCCGCGGGTCTGGTCGATCGCCTCGCAGATGAAGTCGGCCGGGAACCGTTCCTCGAATTCCTCCCCGTTCTCGAACGGGTAGTGGAACTGCGCGAACGGCATCGCGCCCGAGTCGTACCAGGTGTCGATCACCGACTCGACCCGGGTCATCGTCCCCGAGCCGCACTTGCAGGGCCAGGTGACTTCGTCGATCCAGGGGCGGTGGAGGTCGTCCGGTACCTCGCCGGCCAGCTCCCGGAGCTGCTCGACCGAGCCGATGCAGGTCATCTCCTCGCAGCCTTCGGCATCGCAGGTCCAGACCGGAAGGGGGGTCCCCCAGTAGCGATCCCGGGAGAGCGCCCAGTCGACGTTGTTCTCGAGCCACTTGCCGAACCGACCGTCGCGGATGTGCTCGGGGTGCCAGCCGATCTGGGCGTTGTTCTCGAGCATCTGGTCGCGGACCCGCGAGGTCGCGATGTACCAGCTCGACTTGGCGTAATAGAGGAGCGGGGTCGAGCAGCGCCAGCAGTGGGGGTAGGAGTGCTCGTACTCCTCGTCGCGGAGCAACAGCCCGCGGGCATCGAGCTCGCCGATCAGACCGTCGGTCACCTCGGGGTCCTTGACGAAGCGCCCCTCGAATGCCGGCAGCTGGGCGGTGAACTCGCCCTCGGGCGTGACCGGGTGGTAGAGGCGGTCGCCCGCCGCCGGGTCGTAGAGCCCGGCTTCGATCGCGACCCGGTAGTCGTCCTCGCCGTAGGCCGGGGCGATGTGGACCAGGCCGGTGCCGTCGTCGGTCGTTACGAAATCCCCCGCGACCACCTCGAACTTGCCCGACCCGCCGTCGGACATCTCGAAGACCGGCCCGGCGTAGCTCCGCCCGAGCAGCTCGCCCGGGTCGATCGTGCCCGACGGTTCGGCCCCTTCGCCGAACACCTTCTCGACCAGGTCCCGGGCGACGATCAGGGTCTCGCCGTCCCGCTCGACCCGGACGTACTCGAGCCCGGGGTTGATCGCGACCGCGTAGTTGCCCGGCAGGGTCCAGGGGGTGGTCGTCCAGACGAGGAGGGACTCCCCAGTCCGCTCGCCCGAGTCATCGAGCAGCGGGAGCCGGACGTACACGGAGCGGTCGACCACGTCCTCGTAGCCGAGCGCGACCTCGTGCGAGGAGAGCGCCGTACCGCACCTGGGGCAGTACGGCGAGACCCGGTGGCCCTCGTAGAGCATGCCCTTGTCGAACAGTTGGCTGAGCGACCACCAGACCGACTCGATGTAGTCGTCGTCGAGGGTCACGTAGGGGTCGTCGAGGTCGATCCAGAACCCGATCCGCTCGGTCAGCCGGTTCCACTCCTCGACGTATTCGAAGACCGACTCCCGGCACTTCTGGTTGAACTCGGCGATCCCGAACTCCTCGATCTCGCCCTTCGAGGAGATCCCGAGCTCCTTTTCGACCTCGAGCTCGACCGGGAGGCCGTGGCAGTCCCAGCCGGCCTTCCGTGGCACCCGGTAGCCGCGCATCGTTCGGTAACGGGGGTAGATGTCCTTGAAGACGCGGGAGAGGACGTGGTGGGAGCCGGGCCTGCCGTTGGCGGTAGGTGGCCCCTCGTAGAAGCTCCAGACCTCGGCTCCCTCGCGCATCTCCTGGGAGCGACGGAAGACGTCGTCCTCCTTCCAGCGCAGGGCCGTACGTTCCTCCATCTCAGGGAACGACTGCCCGGTGTCGACCGGTCGGAAGGGCGCCATGCGGGCGGATGCTACCCGTGGCGACCCGGCGCCGATACGCTCCGGCCGTGCCCGGGGGCGAGTTGACCGACAAAGTTTTCCTGATCACCGGCGGGGCCCAGGGGATCGGACTGGAGACCGCCCGGATCGCGATCGATCGCGGAGCCCGGGTCGGGCTGATCGACCTCGACCCCGAACGGGCCCGCGCGGCGGCCGAAGGACTCGGGCCCGGGGCGATCGGTTTCGGCGCCGACGTCACCGATCCCGAGGCGATTGCCGGGGCAGTTGCCGGGGTAGTCGGGGAGTTCGGGAGGCTCGACGTGGTGATCGCCAATGCCGGGATCACCCCGCCAAAGACGACCACCCGGGCGCTCGAAGATGACACCTGGCGAAAGGTGGTCGAGGTCAACGTGCTCGGCGTTTACCGGACGGTCGTCGCCAGCCTGCCGGAGATCGTTGCGAACCGGGGCCAGGTGGCGATCATCGCCTCCTCCTACTCCCATGTGAACGGGGTACTGAACTCCTCCTATGCGGTCTCGAAGTCGGCGGTCGAGGCGTTCGCGCGTGGACTCTCGGTCGAGCTGGCCGCCCACGGGGCCGGGGTGACCACGGCCTTCTTCGGGTACGTCGACACCGGGCTGATCGGCAAGGCCTTCGACGAGCCGATGGCCGACCAGTTCAGGCGCGAGGTTGCCCCCTCCTTCATGACCCGGCCGATCCCGGTCGGCCAGGCGGCCGAGGCCCTGGTGGACGGGATCGCCGCCCGGCGGGCGACTGTGATCGAGCCGGGCCGGTGGCGGATACCCCTCGACCTGAGGGGTCTGCTGATGCCGCTGACCGACCGGCGACTCGAGCGCGACCTCAGGGCGAGGTCCCTGATCCGCCAGATCGAGGACCGCGACCTTGCGGCAGGGGGGAGTCCGGAGTCGTGAGTGCCGCCTACGACCTGGCCGGCAAGGTCCTGCTCGTAACCGGGGGAGCCAAGGGGATCGGCCTCGAGACGGCCCGTCAGGCCGCGGCCCTCGGTGCCAGGGTGGCGATCCTCGACCTCGACCAGGAGGCGAGTCGCGAGGCGGCGGCGTCGCTGGCCGGGCCGGTGGGCAGGGAAGCCATCGGGTTGGAGGCAGACGTCACCGATCGCGACGCGCTCGACCGGGCCTTCGCCCAGGTCGTCGAGCAGTTGGGCCGGATCGACGTCGTCGTTGCCAACGCCGGGATCGCCCCGAAGGTCTCCCCGGTTATCGGCATGCCGCCCGAGGAGTGGGAGCGGGTCTTCGACACCAACCTGTTCGGGGTCTACGACACGGTCCGGGCGGGCCTCGACCAGGTGATCACCAACTCGGGACAGTTCGTCCTGATCTCCTCCTCCTACGCCTTCATGAACGGGGTCCTGAGCAGTCCGTATGCGACCGCCAAGGCCGGGGTCGAGGCGCTCGGGCGCTCGCTCAGGGCCGAGCTCCTGCCGAGGGGCGCCAGCGCGACCGTCGCCTACTTCGGCTGGATCTCGACCGACATGGTCGAGACGACCTTCTCCGACCCGGTGGTCGATCGATTCCGTCGCGAGGCCGTGCCCCGCTTCCTCACCCGGCGGGTACCGGTGGGGCGGGCAGCCCGGGTAATCATCGACGGGATCGGCGAGCGCTCTCCGAGGGTGATCGCCCCGGCCGAGTGGAAGGCGATGTTCTTCCTGCGAGGACTGCTCGGGCCGTTCACCGACCGCAGGTTCGAGAACGACCCCAAGGTGCAGGAGATAGTCCTCGAAGCCGAGGCTAGGGCCGGGTCGCTTCCTCGAGGAGCCTGACCACCGAGTCCCAGGGGCGACCGGTCGCCCTTTCCATTCCGATCGCGCAGGTCCGGTTGGTGGAGGCGGCCCGGGTGGTCGGCTGATCGGCCAACTCGGCGGCCTCACCCGCAGTCGCAGCGGCGGTCAGCTCGGGATGGAGCATCCCCCGGTCCCCGGCGAACCCGCAGCAGCCGGCGTCGGCCGCGACGACTACCTCGTCGGCGATCTGGGAGACGGCCCGCTCCAGTGACCAGTCGAGCCCCAGCCGGAGGCCGGAGCAGGTCGGGTGGACTGCGACCGAGTCGAATGGCCTGGTCACCTCAAGCTCAGGCAGCAGGTGGTCGAGCACCCACTCGATCGAATCGAACACCTCGATCGAGCCGTGGCGTTCCGCGTTCGCCCCGCCGAGAACCTCCTCGCCGGGCTCCCTCAGTCCGAGGGTGCAGGAAGTCGCATCCATCACCACCGGCAGTCGCCCGCCGTCGGTCCAGGCCCAGAGGCGCTCGACCGCCTCGTTCGCCTTGACGGCGTGGGCTTCGGAGTAGCCCTTGGAGCTGAAGGGAGTCGAGCAGCAGGTCCCGGCAACGTCGGGTGGGATCCATACCGGGCGACCGGCCCGGGCCGAGACGGCGACCATCGCCTCCGGAAGGGAGAGGCCGTCCGATTCGAGTCTCGACCGACCGAAGATCCGGTTGGTGCAGGAAGGGAGGTAGACGGCCACCGCGCCGTCACGGTCGGTCCCGGGCAGCTCGGCTGGGGCGGCCTTCGGCATCGCCTCGCCCCATTCCGGGACCAGATCGTCGCCGGCGACCGACCTCGCAGCTCTGGTCAGGTCGCGGACGCCACCGGTTCCGATCAGGCCCGAGAGGGCCCCGCCAGTCTTCAGTCCCGCCCGCGCCAGTCGCTCGATCCGGTCCCAGTTCCGGGCCACCTTGACCGCCCGGCGGTTGGCCGCCTCTCCGTGGGAGGCCTTCCGGAACTCCTTGACGAAGGCGCCGGTGTCGATCCCCACCGGGCAGGCCATCAGGCAGGAGCTGTCGGTGGCGCAGGTGTCGACCGCGTCGTATCCGAAGGCCCCGGCGAGCGCTTCGAAGACCGGCCCTTCCCCGCCTTGGCGGACCATCTCCCGGGCCAGCACTATCCGCTGGCGGGGGGTGGTGGTCAGGTTGCGGCTCGGGCAGGCCGGCTCGCAGAAGCCACACTCGACGCAGGCGTCGATCGACTCGGCCGTCTCGGGTGTGGTCTTGAGGTTCCTCACATGGGCGTTGGCGTCGCGGGTAAGGAGCACTCCCGGACCGAGTACGCCCTCGGGGTCGACCAGCTGCTTGACCCGCCACATCAGGGAGGTCGCCTTCTCGCCCCACTCGACCTCGACCCAGGGGGCCATGTTGATCCCGGTCCCGTGTTCGGCCTTCAGCGACCCGCCGTACCCGTCGCAGATCAGCTCGACCAGCTCGGACATGAAGGCCTCGTAACGGGAGACGTCCTCCTCCGAGGAGAAGTCCGGGGTGAGCATGAAGTGGAGGTTCCCGACCGAGGCGTGCCCGGCCACCCCGGGGAGGAAGGCATGCTTGCCGAGCAGCCCCCTCAGCTCCTCGGCGGCGGTCGCGATCCGGGCGGGCGGAACGCAGACGTCCTCGACGATCAGTGCCGTCCCCTGGGGCCGGACTTTCCCGATCAGGCCGTGGAGCCCCTCCCTGACCCGCCAGTTCAGCTCGATCACTTCCTCGTCCCGACTGAACTCGACCTCACGGATCAGCTCCCGCCCCTCGAGGATCTCGAGCGCCTTGCGCTCTCCTTCCTCCAGGGTGGCCTCATCGGGGCCGCCGAATTCGACCAGGAGCGCGGCCGACTCGGGGTCGAGGTCCTTCCAGTGCTCGGGTGCGCCCTGCATGTTCCAGGAGGCGGTGATCAGGGCCGGGGCGACCCTCAGCTCGACCGCCGTCGCGCCGGCCTCGACCAGTTGCGGTACCGGGTCGACCGCCGAGGCGATGTCGGGGAAGTGGAGCCAGGCGAGGGTTGTTCGGGCCGGCAGGGGCACGGTCTCGAACTCGACCCGCGAGATGAACCCGAGGGTCCCCTCCGAGCCGACCAGGAGTCGCCGCATGATTCCCAGGGGCGTGTCGGAATCGAGGAAGGCGCAGAGCCGGTACCCGATCGTGTTCTTGATCTCGAACTTGCGCTGGATCAGTTCGGTCAGCTCCGGGTCGGCGAGGATCTCCTCGCGGATCTCGAGCAGCCCGCGGGCGAGGTCAGGCTCGGCCGCCTCGAATTCCTTTTCGGCCCCCGGAGCGGTCGAATCAACCACGGTCCCGGAAGGAAGGACGAAGGTCATCCCGGTGACGGTCGAGTAGGAGTCCCGGACCGTGCCGCACCTCATCCCACCCGAGTTGTTGGCGACCACCCCGCCGACCGTCGCTATCTCGGTCGAGGCGGGGTCGGGGCCGAGCTTGCGACCGTGGGGTGCCAGTACCCGGTTGGCGTGGCCGAGGATCATCCCGGGGCCGATCGAGGCCCGGGCGCCGTCCTCGAGGACTTCGATCCCGCCGAAGTTCCTGTGGACGTCGATCAGGATTCCGTCCGTCTGGCTCTGTCCGTTGAGGCTCGAACCGCCCGCCCGGAAGACGACGGGGACTTCGTTCTCCCTCCCGTACCGCATCACCCGGGCGACGTCCTCGGCGTCTCGGGCAACCACGATCGCCTTGGGGAAGAACCGGTAGGGGCTCGCGTCCGAGGCGTAGCGGACCAGGTCGGGGGCCGCCGTGAGGACCTGTTCCTCCCCGAGCAGCCCCACCAGATCTCCCTTTAGCGGTTCCGGGGTTCCGGCCGCCACCCACTGCGGAGCACGGTCGGGCGCCGGTTCGAGTTCGCCCTCCCCGCCGAGCGCCGGAATCGGTAGGTCGGCGATGGCGCTGGGCGGCGCCACTAGAAGAGTGCGATCCCCTTCCCGATCGGGACCTCGATCAGGCGCGGTCCGTCCGCGCGATCCCCGAAGGCCCCGGTGAGTTCCTGCTCGAGCTCATCGATGGTCGAGACGACCGTGCTGGCCACCCCGTAGCCGTCGGCGATCGCGGCGGTATCGAGGGCGAGGAGGTCGAGCCCGGGGGAGCCCGAGAGCTGCTCGATCTCCTGGAACCACTTGAGGATCGCGTACTCCTCGTTTCGAAGGACGAGGAAGGTGACCGGCACCCCGTAGGTGGCTGCGGTCCAGAAGGCGGTAACCGCGTACTGGACCGAGCCCTCACCGATCACGCAGACGACCGGGCGATCGGGCTCGGCCATCTGGATCCCCACCGCCGCGGCCAGGCCAAAGCCGAGGCCCCCGCCGGCCCCGAAGAAGTAGCTGCCGGGCCTCGAGATCCTCATCTGGCTGCGGAAGGAGAGGGTGGCCGAGGGAGCCTCGAGCACGGTGATCCCGTTCTCGGGCAGGAGATCCCGCAGCAGGGCGTGGACCATCGAGGGGTTGAGCGGGTCGGTCTCTTCCGGCTCGACCGGCGGGGCGAGCGGCTCGGGCAGTTCGCGCTCGGCCGGCTGGAGGAGGTCGAGCAGGTCGGTCAGGGCGAGCTTGACGTCGGCCACCAGGGCATTGCCCATCGGGGCCCGGGCGGCTTCATCCGGATCCGAGGTGATCGCGACCAGCTCGGCACCCTCGGGGATGAATCTGCCGGGCATGTACGGGTAGTAGGGAAAGACCGAGGAGCCGATGACCAGGATCAGGTCGTGTCCGGCCAGCACCTCGGCTGCCGGGCCGATCGCGGGAGGCAGGATCCCCCTGAAGTTCGGGTGGTCCTCGGGGAACCCGATCCGGCCGCCACCGGGTGCCGGCGAGGCCCAGACGGGGAGGCTCTGGCCCTCGGCCAGGCGGATCCCCTCGTCCCAGGCCCCCGACGCATCTATATCCGGCCCGGCGATCATCACCGGGTTGGTCGCCTCGGCGATCCGCCCGGCAAGTCGTTCGACCACGACCGGATCGGGCGAGGCCCGGCCGCCGACCTCCCGCTCGATCACCAGCTCGGCTTCGGTCTCCCCGATCTCGAAGTCCCAGTCGTCCATCGTGATCGAGACCATCACCGGACCTTTCGGTGGCAGGGCGGCGAGGTGGATCGCGTGGCCGAGGGCGAGCGGCACGTCCTCGGGCCGGGCCGGCTCGAAGGCGAACTTGACGTACGGATCCGCTACCCGGGTGGCGTCGCGGTTGGTCAGGTTGGCCTGGATCGCTATCTGGGCACGGACCTGCTGCCCGACCGTGACGACTACCGGGGAGTGGTTGGCCTGGGCGTTGAAGATCGCCCCGACCGCGTTGCCCAGTCCGGGAGCGGTGTGGAGGTTGACCAGGGAGGGTCGTCCAGTTGCCTGGGCGTAGCCATCGGCCATCCCGACTGCGACCGCCTCCTGCAGGGCGAGCACGTATTCGAAGTCTTCGGGGAAGTCCCGGAGCATCGGAAGTTCCGTCGATCCCGGGTTGCCGAAGATCGTGGTCATTCCGTGCCTGCGGAACAGGTCGAACGCCGCTTCCCTCACAGTCGGCATGGGGCCAGCCTATAAGGGCGGAAGGGCAGTCGGACCACCGGCGGGGCAGGACCGCCTCGCAGGGTGGCTGTAAAGATGTCGGGGTGCGCCGGGCGGCCCTCGCAAGCTCGTTTCTCGTCCTGACCGTCCTGGTCGGCTGTGCGAACGAGCCGGCCAACACACCTACCGCCTGTGAACAGGGGCCCGAGGCCCTCTCCAGGGCACTCGAACGGGCACCCGGACCGGCCCGGCTCGACGGGAGGATCCCGATCTCCGATTGCCTGGTCCCGGACCAGCCGGCCGGCGACCTGATGGATTTCGGCTCGACCGCGGTCGAGGTGGCGACCAGGCTCGGTCGCGAGGCGACCCGACCCGGACCCCAGGGCATCTCGGCAGCGATCCAGGCCGGGTACCTGGTCGGGGCCATGGAGCGAGGAGCCCGGGAGACCGGCGGGATCCACGAGGTCCTGATCGACCGGGTCCGGAGTGCGGCGACCAACGGAATCACGGCCCCGGCGAGGACTCATTTCGAGATCGGCTACGAGGCGGGACTCAGGCTGGGATGATTGGATCGAGGGCGGTCCGAGGGGCCGGTACCGGATCGTTCGACAGGAGGAGATTTGGCCGAAGCTGAAAACAGCGAGAAGCTCTGGGGGGAAGAGACCGACAAGGCGATCGGGAACTTCCCCGTGTCCGGCGAGCGCCTCCCGGACCCGATCATCCACTGGCTGGGCCGGATCAAGGCCGCCTCGGCCCGGACCAACGGCGAGCTGGGGCTGCTGGATGGGAACCTCGCCGAGGCGATCGCCAAGGCGGCAGACGAGGTGGCCGCCGGCACCTACGACGAGCAGTTCCCGGTCGACCTCTTCCAGACCGGTTCGGGGACCTCGTTCAACATGAACGCGAACGAGGTGATCGCGAACCTGGCCGGCGATGGGGTCCACCCGAACGACCACGTCAACATGGGCCAGTCCTCGAACGATGTCTTCCCGACCGCGGTTCACCTGGGAGCGCTCGACGAGGTCGTCTCGACCCTGATCCCGGCGATGGAGTCCCTGGCCGATGCGCTGGGGGCGAAGGCGGTCGAGTTCGCGGACGTGGTCAAGGCGGGCCGGACCCACATGATGGATGCCGTCCCGGTGACCCTCGGACAGGAGTTCGCCGGGTTCGAGGTCCAGGTCCGGCTCGGCATAGAGCGGATCCAGGCGACCTTGCCCCGGGTCGGCCAGGTGCCGCTCGGGGGTACTGCCACAGGGACCGGCTTGAACACCCACAGCGAATTCGCGGCCGGCGTGCGGGGGCTGATGGCGGCCGACTGTGGTTTCGAGATCTCGGCTCCGGCCGATCCCTTCGAGGCCCAGGCGAACCGCGATGCCCTGGTCGAGCTCTCGGCTGCGCTCAAGATCTACGCGGTCTCGTTGGCAAAGATCGGGGGCGACCTGGTGCTGATGGCATCGGGCCCGCGTACGGGATTTGCCGAGATCAGGCTGCCCGAACTCCAGAAGGGCTCCTCGATCATGCCCGGCAAGGTCAACCCGGTGATCCCCGAGGTCGCGGTCCAGGTCGCCGACCAGGTGATCGGCAACGACGTGGCGGTCACGGTCGCCGGCACCCAGGGTCAGTTCGAGCTGAACGTCCGGGTACCGGTGATGGCGCGGAACCTGATGGAGTCGATCGAACTGCTCGGCTCGGCCTCGCGCCTGCTCGCCGCCAAGTGCGTCTCGGGCCTCGAGGTGGATGAGGAGCAGACCACGGCCTATGCCGAGGCCACCCTGGCGACGGCGACCGCGCTCAACCCCGAGATCGGCTACGACCGGGCGACCGAGATCGTCCGGGAGGCGGCGGCGAGTGGCCGTCCCCTGAGGGAGGTCGCGATCGAGATGGGGGTCGACGAGGAGGCCGTCGATCGGGCGCTCGACCACCTTCGCCTAGCCAGGCCCCACGACTCGGACGGTTGAGCCGCCCGGGCCGAGTCGGCCCGCTCAGCCTGCCTGGAAGCTGACCATCCGCTCCTCGGTCAGCTCGAGTACCGCGTAGGCGGGCCCCTCCCTGGTGTTGCCCGAGTCCTTGACCCCGCCATAGGGCTGCTGGTCGGCCCGGAAGGTCGGGATCTCGTTGATCAGCACCCCTCCGAACTCGAGCGTGTTGGCCGCCTTCAGTCCGTTGCCGATGTCCCGGGTGAAGACCCCCGCCTGGAGGCCGAACTTCGAATCGTTCGCCATCGCCAGTCCGGTCTCGAAGTCGGGGAAGCGATCGATCGTCGCAACCGGCCCGCAGATCTCCTCGCACCAGACCTTCGAGTCGTGGTTGGGGTGCTCGATCAGGGTCGGGGCGAGGCATCGCCCGTCGTCGACCAGCTCGCCTCCGGCGACCACGGTGCCACCCTGGGCCGCAGCCTCCTGGATCCAACCCTCGACCCGCTCGGTCTCGGCCGGGCTGATCAGCGGGCCGACGTCAGTCTCGGGCGAGAGCGGGTCGCCGACCACCAGGGAGTCGAGGTTTCCGACCAACCGGGCGATGAACTCGTCGGCGATCGCCTCGTGGAGCAGGATCCGCTGGGTCGAGATGCAGCTCTGGCCGGCGTGGGAGAAGGCGTGGATGTTCGCCTTGTCGGCGGCCGTCTCCCAGTCGCCGTCCTCGTTGACGATCAGGGGAGCGTTCGAGCCGAGTTCGAGGTTGACCTTCTTCTCGGGCACCTTGCTCCTGATGCCCCAGCCGACGGGGACGGAGCCGGTGAAGGTGATCGCCCTGATCAGCGGGTTCTCGACCAGCGAGTTGCCGACGCTCGAGCCGGGACCCGGGACGACGCTCAGCCATCCCTCGGGCAGCCCGGCGTCGAGGAAGACCTCGGCCAGCTTGATCGCGCTGATCGGAGTCTGGCCGGCCGGCTTCAAGACGACCGCATTTCCGGCGGCGAAGGCCGGCCCCAGTTTGTGGGCGACCAGGTTGAGCGGGAAGTTGAACGGGCTGATCGCCCCGACGACCCCGTACGGGATCCGCAGGGTCAGGGCCAGCTTCCCAACCCCTGCGGGCGAGGCGGCCATCGGGATCGTCTCCCCGGTCAGCTTGCGGGCTTCGGTCGCCGAGAACTTGAGCGTGTCGACCGCCCGTTCGGCCTCGACGGTCGCGGTCTTGATCGGCTTGCCGGCTTCCTTCGCGATCGTCTCGGCCAGGTCGTCCCGGCGCTCGCGGACGAGTTCGGCCGCCCGATCCAGGACGGCAGCCCTCTCGTACTGGGGGAAGTCGGCCTTCCCGTATGCGGCATGGGCCGCCTTGGCTGCTGCGTCGACAGTTCCACCGTCGCCCTGGGCGACCCGGGCGACCAGCGACTGGTCGTAGGGACTCAAGACCTCATCCCACTCACCGGTCTCGACCCACTCACCACCAACAAGAAGTTTGTAATCCACCTCTGAGCCCTCTCGATCTCTCTCCGTTCCCGGCCCTGAGCCTAGTGAATGGCGGCAGGTGGGCAGTGGGTCGGGGACCGTGCCACGCGTCCGCTGCTCAGGTACGGATCGTCACCACGTCGCCTTCGGAGACGACATAGTCGCGGCCCTCGATCCTGAGTCGGCCGGCGTCGCGGGCGGCCGCGTACGTTCCGAATTCGACCAGTTCGTTCCAGCCGATCACCTCGGCCTTGATGAATCCCTCCTGGATGTCGGTATGGACGGTGCCCGCGGCGTCCCAGGCCGTGCCCCCCTGAGGCAGGCTGCGGGCGACCGCCTCGGTTCCCTCTCCCGCCGTGTAGAAGGTGATCAGTCCGAGCAGGTCCCAGGCAGCGCGGACCAGGCGCTCGAGACCGGTCTCGCCTTCAAGTCCGTACGACTCCCTCATCTCGGCGGCCTCGGCCGGCCCGAGTTCTGAAAGCTCACCCTCGATCCGGGCGCTCAGGGCTATCGCGACCGCCCCATTCTCCTTGGCGTGGCGGGCCAGGGCCTCGGGCACTTCCTGCTCCCCCTCCTCGACGTTGGCGACGTAGAGAACCGGCTTCGAGGTGAGTGCCTGGAGATGGCGGACGGCGTCGGGTGCTCCCTCCGGGGCCGGGACCGACCTGACTGGCCGACCCTCGGCCAGTGCCTCCTTCACGACCTCCAGCCAGTCCCGCTCCGCGGCGGCCTCGGCGTCGCCGGACTTGGCCTGTTTCGCAACCCGCTCGAGGCGCCGCTCGACCTGGTCGTAGTCGGCGAGGACCAGCTCGGTCTCGATCGTCTCGACGTCCCTCAGGGGGTCGACCGAGCCCTCGGGATGGGGTACCCCGCTCTCCAGCGGATGGACCCTGACCACGTGACAGATCGCGTCCGTTTCGCGGATCGAGGCGAGGAACTGGTTGCCGAGGCCCTCGCCCTCGGAGGCCCCCTTGACCAGGCCCGCGATGTCGTGGAAGTCGATCGTCTCGGGAGTCACCTGGCTACTCTCCAGGGCCCCGGCCAGTTCCTCGAGCCTCCGGTCGGGCACCTGGGCGACTGCGACGTTCGGCTCGATCGTGGTGAACGGGTAGTCGCCCGTCTGGGCGCCCCCCCTTGTCAGGGCGTTGAACAGGGTTGACTTGCCGGCGTTCGGCATGCCGACTATCCCGACCTTCACCGGATCACCCTCTCGCTCAGGTGCCCGTCGAGGGGTCGGGCAGCGGCAGGGCGAGCCCGAAGGCCGTTCCCAGCAGGGCCCCGGCCAGGACGTCGCTCGGGTAATGCATGCCGAGGTAGGGACGGGTCAGGGCCATCAGCGCCGCGAGGCCGAAGACCGCGGGGGCCAGGTCGGGCGAGATCCTCGTTGCCACAGTCGCCGCGGTGAACGAGGCGGTCGCATGGGCCGACGGGAAGGAGAGGGAGGAGGGGGCCCCTCCGAGTGGCGGCAGGCCCTCCAGCTCGGGCCGCGGCCGCCTGAAGACCAGCTTGATCCCGAAGTTGACCACGATCGCGACCGGACCGGCGAAGGCCATCACCACCCACTGCCACCTCCGATCGGGATCGACCAGGGCGCCGATGACCCCGATCGCGAACCAGATGTAGGCGTTCTCCCCGGCCTTCGAGAGGCCCATCGCCACCCGTTCCATCCAGGGGGAATGCCAACGGGTCCGCATCACCCGCAGGACCTTCAGGTCCAGCGCCTTCGCTTTTTCTGCCAGCCCACTCACCGGCCGGACAGGTTAGGGGGGAGCGGGCGGCCGTGCCGTCCCTACTCGGCCTGGAAACCGACCCTGCCCTCGTCGGTCAGGATCCTCAGGAAGGTGACCTTGCCCGGGTCGAGGACGAGGACCTCGCCCTCGGACTCGAACTCGACGCTCCCGGGGTTACCGATCGCCTTGCGAAGTTCCTTCAGGGCACTGTCATCCAGCCTGGCCGGGACGACCTGCCCCCCCTCGAACCCGATTTCGACCCTGTGCCTGACGTCGGCCACCGGATCAGTGGGCCTCGTCGGCCGGTTGGACGATCTCGGTGAGGACCGAGCCGGTCGCAGCCGGGTGGATGAATGCGACCCGGCTCCTCCGGATCCCGGTCCGGGGCTCCTCGTCGATCAACCGTAGGCCGGCAGCCTTGACCTGTTCGAGTGCGGCGTCGATGTCCTCGACTGCGTAGGCGACGTGGTGGATGCCGGGACCCTTCTTTGCGATGAACTTGCCGACGGGGGTATCGGGTCCGAGCGGGGCGAGCAGCTCGATGTGGCCGTCGCCCACGTCCAGCAACACGGCTTCGACCCCTTGGGATTCGACCGTCTCGCGGTGGGCCAGCTCCATCTCGAAGGATCGCTCGTACAACCTGATCGCCTCGTCGAGGTCGTCTACGGCGACTCCTATGTGGTCGATTCGGGTGAAGATCTTCCGGACTCGCTTTCGGGAGGGGATCCGAACCTTACCCCTGTCCGGCCGTCCCCAGCAGTCGGGGCGGCAGCCAGCTGAACAGGTCGGTCATCAGCTCCACGTCGGCGACCGCGACTCGCTCGTTCGGCCCATGGATCAGCGGCCGGGTCTCGGCCAGGTCCATCGCCTGCTGCGGGCAGAAGCCGAACACGGTCGCCCCGAAGGCCGAGCGGAACCAGTGGCTGTCGGAGAACCCGGGCATGACCAGCGGCAGGATTCCGGCGTCCCGTTCGGCTGCCCAGCCCTCGATCGCCTCGGCGAGCGGGCCCCCGTAGTCGGACCTGGTGCCGACCACGGGATCGTTGAAGACGACCTCCCAGTCACCGTCGCCGATCACTCCGCGGATCCGCTCCAGGGCGTCGTCGGCGTCCATCCCGGGCAGGGTCCGGCAGTCGACGACGATCCCGGCCTCGGAGGGGATCACGTTCTCCCGGCTCGAACCCCGCGCCATGGTCGGGGCCAGGGTCACCCCCAGCATCGGGTCGGCAACCAGCTGGGCGAGGACCGGGTCCTCGGCCTCGATCTCGGCCAGGGCCTGGTCCAGGTCACTGGGCACCTCACCGAGGAGGACCTGGAGGAACTGGTCGGTGTCGGCGGTCGATTCCCTGGGGGGCTGGCGGTCGAGAGCACCAAGGGCGGGGGCTAGCTTTAGGAGTGCGTTGTCACCGACCGCCGGCATCGAACCGTGGCCGGCCGTACCGGTCGCCCGGAGTGTGAAGCGGAAGGTCCCCTTCTCACCGACCGAGAGGGTGAACAGCCGGTTGCCCCGGAACTCGACCATCTCGCCGGCTCCCTCGTTGACCACCCACTCGCACCTCACTTCCTCCGGATGCTCCCGGCAGAGCCATTGGGCCCCGTGGTGAGCGCCGGTCTCCTCGTCAGCTGCGACGGCCAGGATCAGGTCACCCTTGGCCGGTCGCCAGCCCGAGGCACCGAGCTTCAGGCAGGCGGCCGACTCGGATGCGACCTGATCCTTCATGTCGAGCGCGCCCCGTCCCCAGACGTAGCCCTCGGCCAGATCACCCGACCATGGGTCCCGCTCCCACTCGGAGGGCTCGGCCGGAACCGTGTCGACGTGGCTGATCAGGGCGAGGTTGGGGCCGGGCTCCGCCCCTTCCAGACGGGCGACCAGGTTCGGCCGGTCGGGCAGCTCGGCCAGGACCTTGCAGGACCACCCGGCCGGCTCGAGCAGCCCCTTCAGGTAGGCGATCGCCTCCCCCTCGTTCCCGGGCGGGTTGACCGTGTTGAAGCGGATCAGGCGCTGGAGGATCTCTATCGGCCCCGGGTCTTCCATCGGCTGAGTATCCCACCGGTCCGCGACCGGGTCCCCCGTCATCCTCTGGCCATCGATCGGCTGTTCGACACGGGCGAGCCAGGTGGATCCGGGGTCCCGGAACCGGGCCCGGAGGCTCCGTTGGCGTCCAGAATGCGGCCCCGAAGCCTCGATCGGGTGGTCGGCCAAGGCCGACTGACCGGGGAGGACTCGCCCTTCCGCCAGGCGGTCGATGCCGGGAGACCCCACTCCTCGATCCTCTATGGCCCGCCGGGCAGCGGCAAGACGACGATCGCCCGCGCGACGGCGGAGGCCCTCGACGGGGTCTTCGAGGAGCGATCGGCGGTCGATGCCGGCAAGGCCGAGGTGCGAGAGGTGATCAGTCAGGCCAGGCAGAGGCTCGCCTCCTCCGGCAGGCGGACCGTGCTCTTCCTCGACGAGATCCACCGCTTCAACAAGGCTCAGCAGGACGCCTTGCTGCCGGCACTCGAAGACGGCACCCTGGTCCTGATCGGGGCGACCACCGAGAACCCCTACTTCGAGGTGAACCCGGCCCTGATCTCCCGCTGCCGGGTCTACGAGCTCGAACCACTCGGTCCGGCCGAGGTCCGGGAGATCATCGAGCGGGCGCTCGAAGACCCCGAGGCCGGTCTCGGAGGGCGGCTCGAGGTTGCACCGGAGGCGATCGAACTGATGGCTAAACGCTCGGGCGGGGACGCCAGGGCCGCCCTCGCAGCACTCGAGCGCCTGGCCGAGCGGGGCAAGCCGGTCGGGGTCGAGCAGGCAGGCGCCGCGATCCGGGATGGCGGGGTTCCGTTCGGCAAGGGCGGCGACAGCCACTACGACTACGCCTCGGCTTGGATAAAGGCGACCCGCGGATCGGATCCCGATGCCTCGCTCTATTACCTGGCGGTGATGATCGAGGGCGGGGAGGATCCGCGATTCATCGCCCGCCGCATGGTCATCCTCGCCTCGGAAGACATCGGCAATGCCGATCCAATGGCCCTGGTCGTTGCCACTTCGGCCGCGGCGGCCGTCGACCGGGTCGGGATGCCGGAGGCGGCGCTCAACCTGGCCCAGGCTGCGACCTACCTCGCCCTCGCGCCGAAGTCGAACGCCTCCTACGTGGCGCTGGACAGGGCCCGCCAGGAGGTCCGTGAAAACGGAGCGAAGCCGCCTCCACCCGAACTCCGGGATGCCCACTATGCGGGCGCGTCTGAGCTGGGCAGGGGCGAGGGCTACGTCTACCCCCACGACCTCGAGGGCGGGGTGGACGACCGCTCCCACATGCCCGAGGGTCTCGAGGGCCTTGCCTTCTACCGGCCGACCGACCGCGGGATCGAGGCCGAACTCTCGGCCAGGCTGAATCGGATCAGGGAGGCCCGGGGCCACGATTTGGGGTCTGGTGGGGGCGAGGACCCCGGCGAGGGCTGAAGGTCCCCCGCTTCCCGGGGTCGGGGCTAGACTCCGGCCATGACCTACGAAGGGCAGTTTCCGGCAGGCATGACCAGCGTGCGCGGGGTGACCCCGACGGGGACCCTCGATTCGCTCAACCCGGCGACCGGGGAGGTGGTCGGCACCGTTCCGACGATCGATCCCGAGCAGGTCCAGGCCGTGGTCGACGAGGTCTCACTGGTCCAGCCGGCATGGGCCGAGTTGCCGGTTGCCGAGCGGGCCGAGATGATCGCCCGGACCGCGAGTGTTGTCCTCGACCGGATGGACGACATCGCCCGGCTGATCTCGGCCGAGCAGGGCAAGCCGATCTCCGAGTGCTACACGATGGAGGTCCTGCCCTCGATCGATGCACTCAGGTGGGCGGCCAAGGAGGGGCCGAAGATCCTCGCCGACGAGCGGATCCCCTTCCCCCAGCCGATCTTCAAGACGAAGAAGTCGAGGTTTACCTTCGAGCCGATCGGGGTGGTCGGGGTGATCTCGCCCTGGAACTACCCCTGGACGATCCCGATGCAGGAAGTTGCGATCGCCCTGCTCGCCGGAAACGGCGTCGTCTTGAAGCCGGCCAGCCTGACTCCGCTCCTCGGCGAGGAAATCGCCCGGGCGTTGGTCGAGGCCGGGGTTCCGGCTGGCCTGGTCCAGGTCGTTCACGGCGGCGGTCGGGTCGGCGATGCCCTGACCAAGTCCTCGGCGGGAAAGATCTTCTTCACCGGGTCGGTCCCGGTCGGCTACACCGTCTACGAGGAGTGCGCCAGGCGGATGAAGGGCTGCGTGCTCGAGCTGGGCGGCAAGGACCCGATGGTCGTGCTCGAGGACGCGAACCTCGACTACGCGATCTCGGGCGGGCTCTGGGGTGGTTTCGCAAACGCAGGCCAGACCTGCGCCGGGATCGAGCGGGCCTACGTCCGCTCTGAGGTCCACGACCGTTTCCTCGAAGGAGTGGTCGAGGGGGCCCGCGAGCTCAAGGTCGGCGACCCTTCCGATCCCGACACTGAGATCGGCCCGATGGTCTCCAGGGACCAGTACGAGCTGGTGGTCGAGCTGGTCGAGGATGCGGTCGCGAACGGTGCGACGAAGCGCTGTGGCGGCCCGGTCGAGGTCGAGGGGTTTCCGGAGGGCAGCTTCATCGCACCCGTAGTCCTGACCGGCGTGACCCACGACATGCGGATCATGAAGGAGGAGATCTTCGGCCCGGTCCTGCCGGTGGTCGAGGTCGAGACCGACGAGGAAGCACTCGCGCTGGCCAACGATTCCGAGTTCGGTCTGGGAGCTTCGGTCTGGACGACCGATCGCGACCGGGGCGAGCGGTTCGCTGCGCGCCTGCAGGCCGGGATGGTCTGGATCAACGACCACATGTTCACCCACGGTGCCTGCCAATGCACCTGGGGCGGGATCAAGGATTCCGGCCTCGGCCACTCCCACTCGAAGTTCGGTTTCTACGAGTGCGTCAACATCAAGCTGGTCACCTCGGAGCTCGGCCTGACGCGGGATTTCTGGTGGCACCCCTACGACCAGACATTGGTCGAGGCGATTCGGACCTCGGCCAAGCTCCTCTATGGCAAGGGGGCGGAGCGGGTCGGGGCAATTCGGTCCGGATCCGGACCGCTGGTCGAGCTCGGCAGGCGGGTCACCCGCCGGAAGTCCTGACCCGCTTGGCGAAGCGCCACCCGTAGCTGGTCCAGGGACCGGGCACCTTCGCCTCCAGTCCGAGAGCCTGGGCCGTCGGATCGACCGTGTACGGCCGAACGTAGAGCCTGTTCTGGGGGTGGCGGCGCTTCCTCGGGAAGGAGATCCTCGCGTTCAGTGGGCAGGAAGCGATCGGTCCGCGGTTCAGCCTGCAGTCGAGGCCGACCGCATCGGTCGAGGTGAACCGGAAGAAGGCCTTCTTCTTCTTGGTCTTCCTGCGGGGCTGGCGGAGAACGGTCACGGTGGGCACGGTCGGCTCCGGCGCCCAGTACGGGTCCGATTCGAAGGCGGTCGATGGTCCGGTGAGCGCAGTCACCGGACCTCCTGAGGCGGCGACCCGATAGATCTTGGGCGCGGCATTGATATCGGCTGCGTCGTAGCGGGCGAAGGCGATCGCGGTCCCGTCCGGTGAGTAGGCGGGGCCATAAGGGATCAACTGGCCCGAGGGTGGAACGGCCTCGAAGGTTGCACCAGTGCTCAGCTCCTCGACTTCGATCATGGTCGCCGTTGCGACCGGCGTGCGGTAGCTGGAGTAGGCGACCTTGGATCCGTCGGGGGAGGTGGAGGGCTCGTCGCTTGCTCCGCGCCCTGCCGGAGAGACCGCGGTCGGGTTCAGGCCATTTGCGTCGACCGAGTAGACCCTTTCGTTCAGGGGCACCTCCTGCGAGTAGAAGACCTTGGTCCCGTCCGGGCTGTACTCGGGGTCGTACTCCCGAAACGGGGAAACGGCGATCAGATCTTGGGCTCCCTGCCCGTTGACGCCAACCTTCCAGAGCCTCCCATTCTCTGCGGCGGGGTTCGTCTCCCTGCTGAAGACGATCGTCGTCCCGTCGGGGGCAAAGGTGGGTGAGAAGTCGGCGTTGGTAGTCGAGCCGGTGACCGCGCGGCGATCCGTTCCGTTGATGCGCATCAGCTCGACCCTGATCCGCTGGCCAGGCGCCTCGGCCTCGGTCGGTTTGTAGAGGAAGGTCACCCAGCGTCCGTTTGCCGAGACCGACGGTCCGTACTCATCTCCCGGGGTGGAGGTCAGCTTCGTCTGGCCGGTACCGTCGCCGTTCATCGTGTAGAGCTCGTGATTGCCGTCCCGGTCGCTCGAGAAGAAGACCTTGCCGTTGGTACCAGGCCATGCCGCGTCGGCCAGCTCTGGGTTCCAACTGAGGAGGAAGCCCACCGTCCCAAGAAAGAGCGCGAGGACAAGCGAGACCGGCACACTGGCCGCCTGCCGGCCTCCCCCAAGGGTCGCCTCCCCGTTTTCGATACCCCCCATCACCCAGATCAAAACACAGTTCGGCCCGGTTTGTTGCGAATTCCGTCCGCCTGTGCTCCGTGCGGCGATCACGGGTCAGGTGGGAGACTGCATCGGATGGCCGAAACCGATGGACCGGCGATTTCCCTTCGAGGGCTGGTCAGGCACTACGGGGATCGGGTCGCCCTCGACGGGATCGACCTCGAACTTCCCGAGGGCCAGACCCTCGCCGTGCTGGGTCCGAATGGGTCCGGCAAGACCACCCTGCTCCGGGTCCTGGCGACCTTGCTCCGACCGAGCGGGGGCGAAGTCTCGGTACTGGGTGCCCGACTGCCCGGTGATGCCTGGCAGGTCCGGGGCAGGGTCGGGTACCTCGGTCACCAGCCGCTGCTCTATCGCGACCTGACCGGTCGGGAGAACCTGGCCCTCCAGGCGCGCCTCAACGGGCTCGACCGGGAGGAGGCGGCCGAGGGGATCGAACGGGACCTCGAGATGGTCGGGATGTCGTCCCGTGCAGATGAGGTTGTCGGCGGCTACTCGGCCGGGATGCGCCAAAGGATCTCGATCTGCCGGGCGGTACTCACCCGCCCGCCGCTCCTGCTGCTCGATGAGCCGGACTCGAACCTCGACCCCGACGGTCGGGTGGCGGTACGGGACCTGATCGGCCCGGCGCCCGGCAGGACCCGGGTCCTGGTCTCCCACGAGCCGGAACGGGCCCTTGCCGAGGCCGACGCGTTCCTCAGGCTGGGTCCTTCGGGGAAGGTGGAGGAGGTCGGGACCCCGTGAGCGCCGCCAAGGCATTCGACGCCTGGCGGGCCCTGGTCGGCCGCGACCTGCTGACCGAGGCCAGGACGATGAGGTCGCTTCCGGCGATGGTCCTCTTCGCGGTCACGACCTTCGTGATCTTCCGGTACGGCCTCGACCGCACCCAGCTCTCGGGATCGCTCGCCGGGGGAGTCCTCTGGACGACGCTCCTCTTCGCGGCGGTGCTGGGAATCAACCGGCTGTTCGTCTCCGAGCGGGAGGAGGGGGGCTTCGACGCCTTCAGACTGAGTCCCGCGCCGGCCAACGTCCTGCTCGCCGCCAAGGTGACCTCGCTCTTCGTCTACCTGGTCGTCCTCGAGCTGATCGTCGTCCCGATCTTCGCCCTCTTCTTCCTACCGGACTTCTCCTCGCTACTGCCGTTGATCGTGGTCCTCCTCCTGGCGAACCTGGGCTTCGCCCTGCTGGGTACCGTCGTCTCCTCGATGGCGGTCAACTCGAGCGCGCGTGACTTGATCGTTCCCCTCCTCCTCCTGCCCCTGGTCGTACCGCTGATGATCGCCGTGACCGGTGCCTCTGCCCCGCTTTTCGGGCCAGAGGGCCCAGGCTACGAGCGGTTTGGTGAGTGGCTGGTGGTCGCGGCTCTATACGATGGTGTCTTCCTGCTTGTCGGCTACGCCGTGTTCGAGTTTCTGCTTGAAGACTGACGCCCCGCAAACGCCCAGCAAGTCCGGACGCCCGAGCTCGCTTCGGGTCGTCTCGGTCCTGACTGTCCTCTTCCTGGTGGTCGGTTTCGGCCTGGTCTTCTTCTGGACCCCGATGGATGCCGACCAGGGCTTCAAGCAGAAGATCTTCTACCTGCACGTGCCGCTGGCGATCGTGGCTCTGGCCGGGTTCATCGCGGCCGGAGTCGAGGGCTACCGGCACATCCGTTCCGGCGATGCCCGCCACGACCTGAACTCCTACGTGTTCATCCACATTTCGGTCGTCTTCGGTGTGGCCGTCCTGGTCACCGGCGCGATCTGGGCCCAGGCCTCCTGGGGCAAGTGGTGGGTCTGGGAGGAGCCGACCCTGGTCAGCTTCCTGATCGTCTTCCTCCTCTACTGCACCTACTACCCGTTCCGGTACGCGATCGAGGACCGCGACCGCCAGGCTCGTTATGCCTCGGTCTTCGCGATCACAGCAGGCGTCTTCGTCCCACTCAACTTCATCGCCGTGAGGATGGCCGAGAGCGTGATCCACCCAAGGGTGTTCGCCACCGCCGAAGGTGGGCTGCCCCCGTCGATGATGTGGACCTTCCTGGTCTGCTTCGCCGGGATCGCCCTGCTCTGGGTCACCCTGGTCAAGCTCGAGCTGGTCGGCAAGAGGGTCAACGGGCAGATGTCGCGCTTGAGGCGCTCGCTGGGCGAGGAAGCCGTCGCGGCCCCGGGTGGCCGCCGCATCTCCCCGCAGGCGGAGGTCTGAGCGGGTGCTGGATTCCGTCCCGAACGAGGCGACTGGCTACGTTGCCGCGGCCTACATCTTCTTCCTCGCGCTCGTCCTCGTCTACATCGCGATCATCGGGGCGAAGCTGGAGCGTCTGGGGCGTGAGCTGGGCGAGCTGAATGAAAAGCTCGAAGGAGGCTCCGCCGAGGCTACGGGGCGTCATGCAGACCGGGAGACGGTTGGCTGAACTGCTCGCGATCGGGGTGACGGACGAACCGGCCCCGACCGGCCCCTCACCCGACCTCTCGGTACCGGAGACTTCGGCCCCGGGCCTCGCAAGCAGGCTGATCGAGGAGGGAGTCGCTTCCGAGGCGGTGGTCCTCTCGACCGACCGGATGACCGAGCTCTATCTGGTGGCCGATGACGGGCTGACCGCGGAGGCAGCCGCCCTCACCGAGCTGGCCAGCTGTTGCGGCGTCTGTACTTCCCTTCTTGCCGGGACTGCCTATGCCCTGGAGGAGGAGTACGTGGTCTCCCACCTGTTCAGGATCGCGGCCGGAGTCGGCGGACCCCCTCCCTACGACGTGCCGATGAGGGGACGGGTCGAGCGGGCCCATCGGGTGGCCAGGGATGCCGGCTCGGCCGGGCCGCTCCTCGACCGCCTGTTCACCGATGCGACGGAAGTAGCCGCCGACGCTCCTTCCGGCGCCTCGGCCTCCGGCATTCCGACGGCGGTCGACGAACTCGAGGTCAAACGGTGGGAGCGGCGGGTTGCCGAGGAGGTCGAGCGGTTTTCGTCCTGGCGGGTCGAGACGCTGGACGGTGAGTTGGCCACTGGGTCCGGTGAGGCCGGGGCCTCCGTCCTCCGTTTCCCCCGTCCGGGCGACGCCGCCT
The DNA here is from genome assembly GCA_046091385.1 of Solirubrobacterales bacterium. Lineage (GTDB taxonomy): Bacteria > Actinomycetota > Thermoleophilia > Solirubrobacterales > 70-9 > 67-14. Next base: position 34,650 of record JBJTBP010000035.1, read on the forward strand.
GAGCGACGCCCCTGGTGGAGATCGGACCGCTCCGGGCTTGATCGGCACGCCCCACCACCATTTCGAGACGATCGGCTCGACCAACGCTCACGCCAGGGAGCTGGCCGAGCAGGGAGCCCCGCACGGGACGGTGGTTACCAGCGCCGAGCAGACCGAAGGACGGGGCCGCCAGGGCAGGGCCTGGGCGACCCCGGCCGGAAAGGCGCTCGCCTGGTCGGCGATCGTCCCGCTGGAAGGGGAAGTTCCCGGCCTCTTCCCGCTCCGGGCGGGGCTCTCCGCCTGTCAGGCGGTCGAGGACCTGGGTGGTGGGGTGGCCGAGGTCAAGTGGCCGAACGACGTGATGGTCGATGGAAGGAAGTGCGCCGGGGTGCTGGTCGAGGGCCGACCGCAGGCCGGCTGGGCCGTGGTCGGCATCGGACTGAACCTCACGATCGGGGAAGAAGAGTTTCCGCCGGAGATCCGTGACCGGGAGACTTCAGTCGGAGGCGATGCGACCCTCGAGTCGGCGACTGACGCGCTCAACCGCGCGCTCACCCGGTGGCTGGACGAACCGGACCCCGAGGTCCTCGCGGAACTGAATCGGCGCGGCTACTTGGCGGGCAAGGAAGTCACCTGGGAGGGTGGCTCAGGCACCGCTTCCGGGATCGCCTCCGACGGCTCACTGCTCGTCGCGACGGACGACGGAACGGAGCACCTCCACGCCGGCGACGTCCACCTGGATCCGGCCTGACGGGTGGTGGGCCCTTCAGGCCTCTTCGGGCTCGACCTCGAGGCCTTCGTCCGGTGCTTCGGCCGGCCCGGCATCGTCTGAGCCGGAGTCCTTGGATTCGACCGAACCGGTAGCCCGGGCAGCTTGACCCCTCCCGTTCGAGCCGTTCTTCTTCCGGCGGCGCTTCCGTCGCCGGCCGGACTTGGGGAAGTTCTACAGGAGCTCCCGGGCGACGGCCGATGGCTTCCTCGAGGTCCGCATCCGGGCACCGCGCAGGACCTCTTCGCCTTCGGGCGTGTGGGCGACCGCAGCGGCCAGGAGCGAGACCTGCAGGCGGCGGTCCTGATTCTTGATCGCCTGAACCAGCTTGCGGGCATTCCGGCCGTGGGCCTTGCCGGATGAGTTGACCAGGAGGCCGAGGAGGCGCTTGGTCTCTCCCCAGCGCTGGACCGCGTACTCCTCGTGGAGCTCGCGAGTGTAGGAGGCGAGCCGCCAGACCCAGGCCTGGGCCTGGTCGCGCCTGCCGATCTTCCGGTCGACCAGGCAGTTGAGCAGGGCCTTGGTCCCTGCCCGGCGTTCCTCCCGTCCCCAGGTCCCGACGATGTCGACCGCGTCGTCGACTGCCTCGGCGTCCTCGAGGGTCCCGATCTCCCCGAGCGCCTTCAGCTTCAGCTGGAGGTTCCGGTTGCGCTGGACGCAGGTCAACAGATAGCGCTTGCGGAGCTCGCGCGTGCTCTCCTGCTGGAGCATCGCCTTCGCCTTCCGCCAGCCCTGAGTGGTCACCTTCGATCCGGCAAGGGCGGCCCAGGCGTGCTGCTCGGCGTGGACGAGATTCTCGACCGCGACTCGCCAGAGGTCCCGCTCGAGCACCTCGATCCGGCGCTGCGGATCCTCGGAGACGGGGATGATCCTCTTCTCGACCCGGACGAGCCGGCCCCGCCCACGCCTGACCGGGCCGACCACGAT